>JAADHY010000743.1 GCA_013151585.1 Planctomycetota bacterium | reverse complement strand
CGGGATGCGGTTCAGCGCGGCCGGCAGGCGATGTCCGACGCGGCTGAAGAACTGCAGGAGGGCGACCTGGGACAAGCGGCCGAAGCCGCGCGCCAGGCGGCTGAGGCTTTGCGTCAGGCCGCTCAGCAAGTCCGGCCGTCGGACGCGCAACGTGCTTCACCGTCGCCGATTCCTCCGGATGTTGGAGCCGAGGTTGCTCGCGCGGCCCAGCAACTTCAACAGGCCGGTCAGCAATTGGGGCAGGCAGCTCGGTCGAACCAGCAGGCGCCGTCCGAACAGCAAGCGTCGAGCCAGGCAAGCAACGAGTCGGCATCCCAACGGGCCGGTGCCGAGTCGCAGCCGTCCGAAGGTCAGCAAGCCTCCGAGCGGGCCGGCCAGACCGGAAATGGTCGATCACCCAACGAAGCTGACTCGTCACCGTCGGGCCGAACCCCCAGTGAATTGGCTCAATCGGCCCAGAGCCTTCAGCAAGCCGCTCGATCGCTGAATCAAGCCGCTCAGCAACTTCACCTTGCTCCGGGACAACCGGCCGGCCAGAGCCAACAAGCTTCTGCGCCCACAGCCGGTTCGTCCTCCAACTCACGCGCGCCGCAATCGCAAACGACGCCTGGCGGGACGCCATCGCAGACCGGCGATGGCAGCGGGGCTCGCGTCGCCGTCGACTTGCAGCAATTGCAGGTCCAGCTCAAGAAAATGACGATGCGGAACTGGGGCGAGCTGCCGGGCCACCTGCGCACGGAAATCCTGCAAGCGGCCCGCAAGCGCCCCAACGGTGACTATGCCAAACTGATCAAGCTTTACTTCGAAGAGATCTCGAAACGGAAAGGGAATGATAACAGGATCTCCGGTCCAACCAATTGAGTGAACTTCGGATGTGTGAATTTTGGACTCGCGAGAATCGCAACTTGTTACTTCCTGACATCCGCCCGCTAATCGAGTTGTCGAACCGATCTGGTGAGCCTAGCTGGTTTGCGGCCAGAGTGGCGTTCGCCCCGACCTACGCCGAGAACCGAATTGAGCGTTTGAGCGTCAAAAACGGTCCACCGGAGGGTTGCGCGGAGAGATGGGCTGGGTCTCGGAAGCGACGACGTAAACAAAGCGTCCGTTCGGGCGGGAGAACTTTTTCAGCGGGTTGAGCCATGATTCCCTCCTTCGACGACCAGGGCTATTTACCCGCCGGTGTCCACCGAGCAACGCTCGAGGAGGTGGAGATGCGATTTGGCAGCCAGTCCGAAGTCCGGCGGGCGCAGATGGAGTCGATTCGCTGGTTAGTCGCTTTAGCACGGCGTGCTGGAGCGCTCCGCCTTATCGTAAACGGAAGCTTTGTTACGGATGCTTTGGAACCCAATGACGTCGATTGTGTGCTTCTGGTAGGCCCCGGTTTTCCTCAAGACCGGGCTGCAGAGCACGAGCTGCTCGCCGGGCTGCCCTTTTTGGACTTGTTCCTCGTCGGTGAGGCCGAGTTCCGTTTGCTTGTGAATCAGTTTTTCGCCACGGACAGACGCTCGGTTCCAAAAGGCATGGTGGAGATTGTGATATGAATTTGCAGAGCCCGCGAGAATTGAAAACCGCGTCCGAGAAACTTCGGCTGCTGGAGGAGCGTTACGAGGCCGCAAAGCGGGAAGACACATGTGACGAACATGTTCGTGAACTCAGTTTGCGCTCGCTGAAACGGCTAATCAATCAGCTCAAGGAAGAAATCGCTCGCTACCGGTCGCGCAGCTCGGTCGGAGCTGAGGATCGCGAATGACCAAACGATCGACCGGACACGAGCAGGACAAGTCGACAGGTCCTTCTTGTCGCTTTTTTCGCAGTCAAAGCTTCGCCCTGGAGCGAGTCCTGCTAAAGTGTAAAAGGACAACTTGTCGGCTGCCGCGCGATTCAGCCGCCGTTTGGCTGGCGAAACGCGGCCCGCGTAATGTCGAGCTCAACGGACCCTCGTAACCTTTGCCCAATGACTTTCGAATCTATCTCGTGGCCCAGGCCGTGGCTCATGCGAGCAATCCTCGCTGGGACGTTGCTTCTCTCGGAGTCTCATCACACCGGCGCCGACGTGCCGACGGCACGGCAGCAGCGGGTGGATCAGGCAGTGGTGCGGGCTCTGGAGTACCTGGCTCGGGCGCAAGAGCCGTCCGGGGCTTGGCGGATCGAACGGATCGGCGAGTCGACCGCGGCGACGTCCTTGGCGATCATGGCGTTCTTGGCCGCTGGGCATGTTCCGGATGAGGGGCCGTATGCAGACAACCTGGACCGCGGCATCCGATGGATTCTGGACCACCAGCAGCCGAACGGGATGCTCGTCCATCGCAAGAGCCATGGGCCGATGTACAGCCACGGAATCAGCACGCTGATGCTGGCCGAAGTGGTCGGGATGGTCGAGCCTTCGCTGGCAGGGCGGTGTCGCCGGGCGCTGGAGCGGGCGGTCCGGTTGATCCTGCAAGCTCAGCAAATCCCCAAGTCGACCAACCACGCCGGAGGCTGGCGGTATCAGGCGACCAGCCGCGACAGCGATCTAAGCGTGACGGGGTGGCAATTGCTGGCTCTTCGAGCGGCCAAAGACATCGGATGCGACGTGCCGGCCGATGCCATCGACCGCGCCATTGCCTACGTGAAGCGGTGCAGCACGCGCGGCAACCGGGGCTTCGGATATCAGCCCGGCGGCGGGACCACGCCGACTCGATCCGGAACCGGCATTCTCGCCTTGGAGGTTTGCGGGGCTCATCGTTGCCCGGAGGTCCTGGGGGCGGCTGAGTACCTGCTGCAGCGTCCGCTGCAGCTCAACGACCACTATTTCTTCTACGGGGTCTATTACTGCACGGTGGGGATGTTCAAAGTCGGCGGGAACTATTGGGAACAAACCCGCGACCGGGTCTGCGAGCTGCTGCTTTCGTCTCAACGTGCGGACGGTAGTTGGCTCTCGCCTCGCAACGAACGATCTCATGGTCCGATCTACGCCACCAGCATGGCCGTGCTGGCTTTGACGGTCGAGTATCGCTATCTTCCGATCTACCAGCGGTGATCGTCGGACAGCAAGATTCGCGAACGATTCGGTCGAGCTCTCCACCTCTGCCTGTCGGTCCGGAACGGCCGAGCGACACGGTACCGACGGCTCGCCCCATAGCGTACCGAGAGACACACTGCAGGAGAACAACGCCGTGCAGATCGGTGGAACCCCAAGTCGTATCAGATGCACGATCAACCGGTCGGGACTGCAGCATCGGTCAGCACGCCCGGGGTGGCGCAGTTTGT
>JAADHY010000015.1 GCA_013151585.1 Planctomycetota bacterium | reverse complement strand
GAGGTTTCCCGCCGGTCTTGTAGTCGAAAATCATGACCCGACCGTCCTCATGTCGGTCGATGCGGTCGATGCGCCCGATCAAGTACATCGGCTCACCATCGACTCGGAAAGGGACCTGCTCGTCCTTGACCGAGTGCTCGACGAACTCGATTCGCCATCCCTCTTGTCGCCAGCGAGCTTGCCATTGGGCAAAGGCTCGGAGCCGCTCGCGTGCTTGCGCCAATTGCACGCGGACGGCCGGCAACGGCGACGAACCGAACTCCTGCCCGGCCCGCTCCGCCAGCCGATCTTCCAAGAATTCGGTGATTTGTTCCGCCGACGTCGAGTCCTTGACGTCTTCGGTGCCGAAGTCCTGCAGGACATAATGAATCAGTCCACCGAAAATGTTCGGCGGCATTTCCTGCGACGTGTCGGCCGAGGTCGCCAGCCCAAGGCGGTGCCGTAAGAAGTATCGATACGGACAGGCCAGATAGTCGCGAAACTCGGTCACGCGCATCGTCCGGACGGGCTGATCGAGCTTCGGGAGTTGGGGGATCGGAAAATCAGCCCGAGCTCGGCCGGGACGCAACCGTCCCGCCACGTCGCCGCGCCCGCTGGTAGGTTGCTCCTCGCCCAAAAGCTGCCGCGTGCGCCGGGGGAGCGACTCGCCGCGAGGAAAAAGCAGCCGGCTGGGAAGCAGCGGCTCATTGTCGGCCGTACGGCGTCCGGTGATCAGAACCAGCCGCTCACGCGACGCAGCAAGCACATGCAGCGCATAAACGTCGCGAGCGAAACGCCGGTCGTTGTCCTCCAGTTGCAGATGACGCCGGAGCCCGTCGGGCAGGAACAGGTCGGCGTTACGCGACGACGGGACGATTCCTTCGTTCAGGCCTGTGACGATTAAGGCCGGAGCATCGTCCAACGGCAGTTCGAGCCATCCCAGCAGCTCGATGGCCGGTTCGCCCAGCACGGGGGCCAGCGTCTCACCACCGACAAGACGCACGATCAGCCGGAGAGCGGTGGCGGGTTCCAGGTCGGGCATCAACTCAGTTGGCACCTGGTCCAATCCGTCTGCGATTTCCTGCAGCCGCTGGCAGGCGCGCGCGGTCTTTCGGTCGGATGGGCGGTCGAGGTCCAAAGGGCGGCCGCCGTAGATCGCAACCAGCAACGAACGCACCGCCTCCGCCACCTCAGCCAGCGACTGAGCCGAGTCCGAGAAGGGGCGAAGCAGTCGCAGGACCCACGACAGCGTTCGGGCGACGGGGTGCCCTTTCGGCAGCGACTCTAACCAGTCGTCCGTCATTCGCGCCGGCAGCCGTGTTTCGTGGAACTCATCCAACGCGGCGAGCGGATCGGATTGGTCGGGCATCTTTCTAGACAACCAAGCCGCCACGTCGGGATGCCGCACCAGGGAGGCGAAGTCGCCGTAGGAGCGTGTCGGCAGAAACTCGCCGACCGCCTCCAGCAGCCGCACCGGCCCCGCCTGGTCCAGCCGTTCGCCAGCCCCGTACCGAGCCGGCACACCGCATTCCTGCAGGCGCTGCCGCACGTACGGCACCACCCGTTCATCCGGGGTCCCAATCGTGATCTCGGTCGGTGAATAGCGGCCGTTGAACTGAGCCAACGCCCGAATCATTTCGTCGGCCTGGTCGCCCGGACCTTCCGCGACCCGGATCTGCTCATCCTCAAGCCGAACCCATCGGTCCCGCCAGCGTTCGGAGATCAGGCACCCATGCTCGTCGAAATCATCTGCCAGCTCCTCGGGCGCGAAGATCAATGCGGTGACTCGATCGGCCACCTGATCCAGCATCGCGCGCAAAGCTCGGTTCATGTCGACCGTGCCGATCAGCACCAACTCCGAATCGGTGCGGCACTCCCCGCGCTCGATGGCGAACAGGCGAGCCGTCTGCTTGTCCCACAGCTTCCGCTCATCCAGCACATGCAAGTAGTTTTGCTGGATTTCGCGCAGAACCTGCCAGCGCTCGGCCTCGGCGCGAGTGAAATGCTTCAGCTCGGTCGCTCGCTGGGCGACTTGCTCGAAATCCAGCCGATCGGCGGCAAGTTCGCGGTGGAGTGCCGCCAAACGCTCCGCCAGACCCAGCCAAGCTGCGAAATCCGAATCGTCCGGGACGGTCCCCAGAAGGCCGCCGAGCCGCGTCCGCGATAGGTCTTTCAGAGCCTGCACCCACGCCAGATTCTGGGTCAGATCGTCGGCGAAAGGCAACTTGGCCACATACAGCAATTCGGGCAATTCCCCGACCGTCACGATTCGCGGCGGGAACAGAGCGACCTCGTTCTGCTCGGCCAGGTCGACAAGGATTTCCAACAGGCGGCGTCCCGCTCGCGCACCGGGCACGACGGCTACCACCGATTGCAAGTTCGCCCGTTCCGGGACAGAGAAACGTTCCAAAAGGTATTGTGCGGCCTGCTCCAGCGCCGGTCGGCCCCAATCCACGAAAACCCGTTGAATCGACATCGGCTCCCTTCCGAAGCTGTTGATCTGGCTGTTCCGCGGGCTGCCCTTCTCACACCGAGCTCTCTCGAATCAAAACCGCGATGGTTCACAGGTTGAGACGCAGCGCGGCCCCGTGTCCGATGCTGTCCGTGTCGGTGACGCTGCATCGTGACCAAAGCGGCGACCATCGGCTTACCACGAAAAAGTCGCGAGATGTCTGGCAGAAGCTGACGGCTCTTGCCACCGCCAGATGGCTCCCCTCACCGGCTGGCACGATATCTTCCAGCCCGAACTCCCACTCCGTGGACCGTTGCTGTCGAAAAGAGGAGATGAACAGCGGATCCGTCTAGGAGTTTGTCAAATCAAGTCAAGAACATCCAGACAAACGATTCTCCTCAGTCGATCACGACGATCTGATGGACTTGAAAACTCGGCACCCGCACGCTTACAACGCCGTCGCGATAAGTCCAACGGTTCGACACTTCCCCCTGCGGTTGCAGCTCGACAGATTCCGGCCGCTGCTCAACACGGACGCGAACAACGCATTCGGGCACGGGCGGCAACGCCGAGATATTAACATACGCTCGCCGACCCCCACGGAAAACCTGACGTTCCCCCGGCGCCATGTTCACCAGATGCACGATGCGACGGCGGCCTTGTTTCCGCAATACGATCTCCACTGTGTTTGGCGCGTCGGTTGTAACCCAGCGACTCGATCGCGGGATAACAGACTCGAACACCGCCTGCAGGACAGGCTCCGGGATCTTGTTGCGGCCGTGCCGCGCAAGCAACGGCGTTGCCCAGTAATAGGCGGTCCCTTTTC
>JAADHY010000718.1 GCA_013151585.1 Planctomycetota bacterium | reverse complement strand
GTCCCCTCTCCCGCGTGCGGGAGTGGGTGGCTCGTGTAGCGAGCCGGGTGAGGGCTCTCCGATCCGCGTCAAACAGTAAGCGGAAAGGCGCTAGCTTCCGGTGCGCAGCGTTTGGTCATTGGGGCCGCACGTTAGCGCGCTGCGTTCACTTCCGTCGGGGTAGACACCGGGTTAAGCGGAGCGTCTCCCGAGACCTGTGCCCCAACTCGAGCCATTGTGCCTCCTTTCATCCGCCCTTTTCGGGCACCTTCTTCTTCGCCGGGAAAAGAAAGGACTTCGTTTTGCGAGGCGACCTCCCGGTATGGTGGTGCGTCATGCAAACGCCGTCGTGCGTCTACCGGCTCGACCAGTGCGTATCCCTCTTGACCATGCCCTACGAACAAACTACCGTTCCGCCCTCCGCAATGAGCATGTTCCAAGCGAAACCTCCCCAATAATGGGAAAAGCGTATGGAAACAAGACCTGTCGGCGCTTCGAACGACCGGTCCCCGGCCTGCCGCCGAAAACAGACGACGGCCCGAAGTCGTTTTTCCTCATCAGTCTTTCGAGGAAAAGACCGAGCAAGCTGGATGCTTTTGGTCATCGGGGGCGTCGCCGCTCAGGGCTGGTTTGTTGGATCGCTCCGGGCTGACGAAGTTCGAAGCGGAAAGCCCGTCCCCTCGGTCGCCCAGGGACACCGACCGACAGGTCAATCCGACACGACCGACGCAGTTCCCGCGCACGGACGACCGAGCCACGTGGATGGTTCGAGTTTCGCAGGCGAGAACGTCGGACGGGTGCCAGTCTCCACGGTCACAACAAGCAGCCTGCTTCTGCTCAAATCCGGACGGGTGGTGAAGGGAACCTTAGTGCGACGTCCGGACGGCTACGCGATCCGAACGCCGCATGGGGAGGTGATCTATTCGACCGATCAAGTCCTCTGCGAAGCCAGCTCACTGCGAGATGCCTATCAAAAACTCCGGCGAAGCATCCCTCATCCCACCGCAGCCCAACACACCGCTCTGGCGCGTTGGTGCTTGCTGCACGAGCTGTATGAAGAGGCTCGCCGTGAGCTGATGGCCGCGCTCGGGCAGAACCCCGATCACCAGACCGCGCGCGAGATGTTGCGCAAGCTGGACAGCGTGCTGGGGCGCACCGAGATTCGACCGCTGGACTCGTCCGGCGCCCTCGTGGAACAAGCCCGGGAACAGTTAGAAGCTCGGGCATTGGGCGGTCTACCTCGTGAATTGGCCCGCCAATACGCAGAAACGATCCAACCTCTTCTTTTGAACAAGTGCGCTGCTGGCGCTTGCCATGGGCCTTACGAGCAGCGTTCCTTTCGTTTGATTCGTTTACGGCCGAGCCGGTCCCATCGGGTTTTTGCCGAGCAGAATCTAGCTACGGTACTGCGGTTCCTCGATCGCGAGAAGCCAAATCAGAGTCCGCTGCTGGTGCGATGCACCGACGGGCATGATGGCCGTCCGCGGGAGCTTTTCGCTGGCCCGGCCGGGCGCCAGCAACTCTTGCGACTTCGAAAGTGGGTCGCGGCCGTGACCGCCGCAATGACTTCGGACTCGCAGGCCGGCGCCTCCCCATTTGAACTGCTCACATCCCAAGAGGCGACCGCGACAGAGCCAGCCGGAATCAACCGTGAGTCTTCCCCCATCCCCGGCGTGCCCCGTACCAGTTCGCTTTCGGCCCCAATCGAGCCGACCGTTCCCATCGCCTCTGCGAGCGGGGATTCCGCTTCCCGGCTTGCCGAACCGACAAAGGCTGCCTCTCCCTTTCCAACGCCCCGCGCGCGGCGAACCACAAACACCGCGCCACGCCACGCTGCGTCCGATCCCTTCGACCCGGAACGCTTCAACCGTCGTCGCCCGACGACGTCTGGGCGCAAATGACCCTTCGACCGTCTTGGCGGGCCCCGACGGGGCGTTTGGGCCGCCTTCGAGCGACACGGCCGGGCGGAGTCAATCCGAGTAAACGGAGTCATGTATAGTGGGCTGCGGTATCAGGCGTTTGCTCTTGATTTGATGGCCGCCGGTGCCTTAAAACGCCTTTCTTCGTCGATCGGGCCGCCCAGGCGCGCAGTCAAGGTCCCAGACGCGGCTCGTCTTTTTTCGATTCAGGACAAAAGTCCCGCGCAGACCGACGAAGAACCGAAAGCGCCCAACGACTAGAGCGATCGATGAGGAATTCGCCGATGGCCGATTCCCGAGCCTCTTCCGAACGTCCGCGTCCTTTTCTCGGCATTCACATGAAGTGCTGTAACGTCTACATTCGGGCTTATCGCAGCCGGACCGAGCCAGCTTACGTGGGATGGTGTCCGCGCTGCGGCGCTCGGGTGCACGTTCCCATCGTGCGCGATGGGGGCAGCACCGATCGTTTCTTTTCCGCCTACTGACCACCGAACCGGTGGATTCCTTCGATCAACAGGTCCGACAGCATGACGAAGCCCGCCCGCAAGAGTGCGTTGTTTGTCGTTTTCCTAACCGTTTTCATCGACCTGCTTGGCTTCGGCATCGTCCTGCCGCTCTTGCCGATTTACGCGCGCGAGTTCACGTTGGATCGATCCGGGCTAACCCTCGGACTGCTCATGGCCAGTTTCTCGGCCATGCAGTTTCTGTTCGCACCGTTTTGGGGCCGCCTGTCCGATCGGATGGGGCGCCGGCCGGTGCTGATGATCGGACTGAGCGGCTCAGTCGTTTTCTACACCATTTTCGGTGCGGCGACGGCTTGGCGCAGCCTTTTTTGGATGTTCGTCAGCCGGATCGGAGCCGGAATTGCCGGGGCGACGATCCCTACGGCTCAAGCCTACATCGCCGACGTCACGACGCCGGAGAATCGGGCTCGCGGGATGGCTCTGATCGGAGCGGCCTTCGGGCTGGGCTTCACGTTCGGGCCTTTGTTGGCCGCCACGGCCCTGATCAGCGCGGGTAGCGCGGGCCTGAGCCCTTGGCCGGGATACACGGCGGCGGGCCTATCGGCCTTCGCGTTGCTGCTGGCGTGTTTGAAGCTGCCGGAATCCTTAGACCCTCAACACGTCCGGCGTGCTCGATCGTGGTACCACTTCGACGCCCTTCGCGACGCCTTGGCCGTGCCGACGGTCTTCGCGCTTCTGATGACCTCGTTTGTCTCCGTGCTGGCTTTCGCCGAATTCGAATCGATTCTGGCGTTTTTGATGCACGAACCGCCTGGCGAAGGCGGCTTCGGGATGCCGCTGGTCACGGTGCTCATCTTTTTCGCGCTTCTGGGCCTGGTCCACGCGTTGATGCAGGGC
>JAADHY010000135.1 GCA_013151585.1 Planctomycetota bacterium | reverse complement strand
TTATCCCTTCGACCGCCCGCGGGGCGAACGAACGGGTCGTTGTCGGTTTCATCGGGACCGGCCACCGAGCGCGGCAGCTTATGGATCACCTTCCCAAGGACGCCGCCCGCATCGTGGCCATCTCGGACTGCTACGTCCGTCGCATGGATGAGACGCTGGCTCAGAAAAAAACCAACTGGCGTACGTACCAAAACTATCGCAAGATGCTGGATGCCGAAAAGTTAGACGCAGTCGTCGTTGCCACGCCGGACCACGGCCGCGTTTTGCCGTGTATCCACGCCTGTCAAGCGGGCTTGGACGTCTATGCGGAAAAGCCGCTCACATTGACCATCGCCGAAGGCCGTGTTTTGGTCCAAGCGGCTCGAAAATACGAACGTGTCTTCCAGGTCGGTTCCCAGCAACGAACGATGGAAATGAATCGGTTTGCGTGCGAGCTGGTCCGGACGGGCGGCATCGGCAAGATCAAAGTGGTGCTGGCGGTTAACTATCCCGGACCGCGCCGGTATCAGGGGCTGCCGGAAGAGCCGATCCCGGAAGGCGATGACTGGGACATGTGGCAAGGCCAGGCGCCCGAACGTCCTTTCAACCGCCAGCTTCAATTCAATTTGGATGCAATGGCGAGCTTACTCGGGCGGAGAAATGACCAACTGGGGCGCTCACGGATGCGACCAGATTCAATGGGCCTTGGGGATGAGCCACTCCGGACCGGTCGAAGTGTGGCCGGTCACCGAAGGCCCGTCGGGAAAGGTCTCCATGCGGTACGCCAACGGCGTTGTGGTTCGCTACGAGCTGGAGCGGGGACCGCTCGGCGGCGCGATCTTCGTGGGCGAGAAGTGCAAGATCGAAATCAACCGAAATAAGTTCACCACCAACCCACCGGACTTCGTGAAAGATCCGCCCGATCCGGCCGTCGCCAAGCCGTGGGAAGGTCCCGGCTGGATTGCTCGGCCGCACCTGCAGAATTGGCTGGATTGTATCAAGACCCGCCAGCGCCCCAACGCGGACGTCGAAATCGGGCACCGCTCGGTCACCGTTTGTCATTTGGCGAATATCGCGCGGGAGCTGGGCCGGCGGCTTCGATGGGATCCGATCCGCGAGCAGTTCGTCGGCGATGACGAAGCCAACGCCAAGCTGACCCGCCCGCGTCGCCGCGGTTACGAACTGCCCGAGAAGGTGTAACTGCCGAACCGTGGCCGATGCTGCGGGCATCGGCAAGTCAGCACCCTCGGGGTCCGGGTCGTCGACTGCCAAGAGAGTCTCCGTGGCCGATGCTGCGGGCATCGGCAAGTCAGCACCGTGTCCATTGCCGCCACCCTCAGCTTACCGAGAGAGTCCCGTGCCCCGGAATGGGGCGGGAATCGGTAGGCATTAACGGCATCGCTCGCATCTCGCCCTATAATTTTGATCTAAACGGTGATACTCTTCAAACTTTAGGCTCCTAGCGTGCCGGTCGAGACCACGGGCCCTTTTACGCAACAGGGATCCCCGGCGAACAGTGCCATCTTACTTCCTCGGAGTCCCCACAGTGGCAACCATCGATTGCATCCCTGTGCGACTCTGGCCGCAGGAATATCTGCAGTTCAAGCGTTGCACGTTGCTCCCTGGCGTTCGTCTTGTGGAGTTTCGAGGTGACATTCGGACGGTGATTGAGAGGGTTACTACGCGGAACAAGTCCTTCCAACGCGTCCGCCACGATTTCCATCCGACCCACGCAATCTGTGTCAAGCGTGAGGAATATCTTGCAGCGCTCGAAAAGCGTTTGGGGGCCGAAGGCCGGAAGCTCCCAGATGGGACGTTCGCTGATCTGAATTCTATATCTAAGCAGGTGGCCATGTGCCTTTTGCTTGCAGGTCCAGTCCATTTCATATTACCAGGCGGTAGCTATCAAGTGGACTCTGCAAAACCGAATGCTCTCGGGTGGTCGCGCCTTTTCGGACACAGCGTGTCCTCGTGCGATCGATTCCCGATAGCGGAAGTCAGCACGAAACGTATAGAGAATCGAAGTCTGCGCAATTGGGCGCTGAGACTCGACCGGTACTTCCGCTCCGGGATATGGTGGCACGATCGCCTTGGCATGGCCCTAGAGTATTTCTGGTGTGCCATCTGCTCCCAACACTTGGCGATGGCCTTCGTTGGGTTCATGACCGCGATGGAATCGCTTCTAACAACTCAATCAACCGAAATAACGCACAACCTTGCTGAACGGGCTGCCATACTTCTGGGACCGACCTGCGAATGCAGAGTCGAGCGCTATCGACAGGTAAAGAATCTCTACAGGTTACGAAGCAGAATTGTGCACGGCAAGGTGTTTGCCAAAAGGGGCCCCATCCATTCGGGATCGCTTTTTGTTGGGCCCAAATTCTCCAATGTGCCGCGAAAGGACCTCCAATCCGTGTTGGAAGTACTGCTTTCGCTTTTGCGATCCGTTTTTCGAAGGCCTGCCTTCCTGGCTATTTTGCAAACGAAAAAGAAGGAGGACAAGGTCGATAGGGAACTAGATGAGTACTTCCTAAAACAGATACTGCGATAGTGCGGCGGAGTATCAGCCATGGCTGACGGTGGGGGGCCGCCGAACGCTGCAAGCAAGGCCCGCGGACAATCGGACGGTGAGAGTTACGGGCAGCGGCAACGCCAACAGCTCCCTTCGCATCGCGTCTCTCGGTTGCCTTTCTCGTCAAGTCAAGAGGGCCTTAAACGACGAAGACAACCTTTGTTGTTCGTCGAGGATTAGGCTGGGGCCCTAAAGTCGCCGGGTGGCATGTTGCCAATCGCGACACCGCAAAAAAATGCGTCGGAGAGCTCGACGACTGTCAGGAGCAACGTTTGGGGCAAAGCCTAATGTGAGGTGTGCGGCAGAGGCCACGGCAACGGGCCATGGTGGTCTTTTTGAACTCGATCCCGTCAACCTCGTCAACTCCCCGGTCCGACGTCAACGCCAACGCGATCGATTAGCGAGCTACAAAGTTCCGCAGGAACCGGGCGCTTTGGCGCAGGGCGGCCTGGCGCGAGGCGAGCGAACCTTCGTAGGCCCGGTCTTCCACCTCGACGCAAACCGCACCGCGATAGCCGACGTCCGACAGCACCGAACAGAACCGGCCCCAATCGATCTCGCCCAGTCCCGGCAGCTTCGGCGTGTGAAACTCCAGCGGCGTCGCCAGCACCCCCACCTCGTCCAACCGCTCCCGGTCGATTCGTACGTCTTTCGCATGAATGTGAAACAGCTTGTCTCGGAATTCCCACAGCGGCTTCAAATAGTCCATGTGCATCCAGACCAGAT
>JAADHY010000255.1 GCA_013151585.1 Planctomycetota bacterium | reverse complement strand
AACAGAACCGGTTGCGGCCCCACTTCGACGAAAGCCTCGATGCCCTGCTCTTCCAAAGCCCGGGCAGCGTCGACGAATCGAACGGGACAACGAATCTGGCGCACCCAGTACTCCGCCGTCGTCACCTCCGTTTCAGCCAGCCGACCTTCCACGGTGCTGACCAGCGAAATTTGAGGCGGAAAGAAACGCATCCCCTCGGCCACCGAACGATACTCGTCCATCATCGGCTCCATCAGGACCGAGTGGAAGGCGTGCGAGACAACCAATCGCTTCGATTTGATCCCTTCTTCCGACAACCTGTCAATCACCTCGCGAACAGCCGATTCTTCTCCCGAGATGACCGTCTGCCGCGGGCTGTTAATCGCCGCGATCGCTGCCCGATCCTCCAATCCGGAAAGGGCCTCGCGCACTTTCTTTTCATCTGCCCGCGCTGCGAACATTGCACCTCCGGAGGGCAAGGCCTGCATCAGCCGACCCCGCGCCGCCACCAGCTTCAAACCGTCTTCTAAAGAAAGGCCGCCGGCGAAGCATAGGGCGGCAATTTCGCCGATGCTGTGCCCCACGACCAAGTCCGGCTCGATACCCCAGGACCGCCACAGCTCCGCCAGCGCGTACTCGATGACAAAAAGGGCAGGCTGCGTGTAAGCGGTCTGGTTCAGACGCGCGGCATCCTCGCTTCCCTCCTCGGCGAAAAGGACTTCCAAGAGCGGCCGTTCGAGCAATGGTTCCAAAACAGCGGCGCACCGGTCCAAAACGTCCCGGAACACGGGCTGCGATTCGTATAGGTCCCGCCCCATACCGGTGAATTGGGCCCCCTGACCGGTGAAAAGAAACGCGGTCTTGGGACGCGAGTGAGAGGCCGGCACTTTTCCGCGAGCGCAGCCGGAAGGAACCTGCCCTTCGGCAATTCTCTTGAGCGCCTCGATCAGAGGCCCGCGACCATCGGCCACCACAGCCAGACGTTCTTCAAGCGGCTTGCGACCCGTGTTCGCTGTGAAGCAGAGGTCACCGAGTTCAATCTGAGGATGGCAGTCCAGATGCGCGGCAACCCGGCGGGCATACTCACGGAGAGACTCCAGCCCTCGCGCCGAAAGCGTCAGAACGTGCAGCGGACGTTCCACGGCCTCAGACGCCGACCGACGCTCTGCCGAAGGCGGTTCTTCCAAAATGACGTGCACATTGGCCCCGCCGACACCGAAGGAGCTCAGGCCCGCACGACGCGGCAGCTCGCTCCGCTGTCCGGACACTTCGACTTCGAGGCGCTGCCACGATTCAAGCCGGCGCTGCAAGTCAAAAGGTAGCTGCCCGAACGGAATGTTTGGGTTCAGTTCGTCGGAACTAGGCGACGGCACCAATTCCCGGTGTTGAAACTGCAACAGCACCTTGATCAAGCTGATCACGCCGGCCCCAGCCTCCAAGTGACCGATGTTCGGCTTGATTGAGCCGATCTTGCACCGGTGGGAAACGCGAAGCTCGCCGTCCCAAAGGGCTTGGTCCAAATACGCTAACTCCAAACCACGGATTTCGATCGGGTCTCCGAGCGACGTCCCCGTCCCGTGAGTCTCCACATAGGAGATCGTACGCGGATCGACGCCAGCAACCCTCAGAGCGCGGCGAATGGCTTCGGCTTGAGCCTGCGGATTCGGTGCGGTGAAACCAACGGTTCCGGTACCGTGGCTTAGTGCGGTGCCTTTAATGACGCCGTAAATGCGGCTGCCGTCCCGAAGGGCGTCTTCCAGCGGACGCAACACGACAACGCCTACGCCCTCACCCAGGATCGTGCCGTCGGCCTCCGCCCCGAAAGCCTGGCATCGGCCTGAAGGCGACAAGATGCCCAGCCGCCCCAATTGCGAAAAACGTTGGGGATCAAGGATCAAGTTCACGCCGCCCACCACAGCCGCACGGCATTCGCCCGCGCTCAATGCCTGGCAGGCCGTATGCAGCGCCGTTCCCGAGGACGAACAGGCTGTATTGATCGCGAAGCTGGGGCCCCGGAAGCCCAGAATTTGCGAAAGCCGATTCGCCAGGCTGAAGCCCTCCCAACAGCGGTATGGACTCCCGATCTTCTCTGCGTACGCGTTCGCGCGGAAAACATAGTCACCGTACATGACTCCGACGTAGACGCCGGTGTCGACATTGTTCTTTTCTCCCGCCCACCCCGCGTCTTCCAAAGCCTCCCACGCGACCTGCAAGAACAGCCGCAACTGCGGATCCATGAATTCGGCCTCGCGCGGCGAGATGCCGAAAAACTCGGCATCGAAGCTGTCGATGTCGTCAATCAAGCCCGCCCAGTGCGGCCGCTCGTCGCGTAACCGCCCGAGGAAATACGGCCGTTCGGCAGGCACGCGTCGGATCGCCCGCTCTCCTGAACGCAGCAGTTCCCAGAGTTCGTCCGGCGAGTTGGCTCCGGCGCATCGGACGGCCATCCCCACGACCGCGATGTCCGTCATCCCGGCCGTCGCCGCCGGACGGGCTGGCAAGAGCTGGCCCAGCGCTTCAGGTCGCGCCGACGGCCGGCCGTCCTGCTTGCTGGCAGCCAGCCTCGATATGTGCTCCACAATCTCCGAGACGCACCGATGCTCGAAAAGCAGCGTCGCGGGCAGCCAGGGGAAACGCTCGATCAAAGCGACTGTGATCTCGACGATCTTGAACGAATCGCAGCCCAGCTCGTCCAGCCGGTCGACGGCCTGGATTTCGCGTACGGAGCGTCGCAAGGCGGTGGAGAAAACCTGGTGCACGAACTCGCCCACGTCCGACGGCGGCTCGGCCGAAGCCGGACCGATCGCCGCGGCGTCTGCCCCCTGCACGGCCACGCTGATCGCGCCGGCGGTCGACAAGTTGAAGGCCGTGCGTTCGATCTGCTGCTCGCGCCGCCGCGTGGCCTCGACATCCACACCGCCCTTTCCCTCGGCCTTGGCTTTTGGCTGCCCGGCAGGCGTGGCCACAGCGTCCGCGGTCGGCTCGAACTGAACGCTCGCCAGATGGTCGGCCGGTATCTCGCATTCCAGCACCCCGTCGCTGCGTTTCTGATATTCCTCCGGAGCGAGTTTTTCGAGGAAAGCCCAGGCGGGAGCATTCCGCTTCGTCGCTTCCACACGCAAGCGCACGACCGGCAAGCCCCGCTGCTGAGCGACTCGCCCCAACTCTGCAGCCATGCGATGCTCGACACCGCGGCCCAGAACGCGGCAACTCAAAAGGAACGTGTCAACGACCAGCGCCTCCGGCTGCGTCTCGGCGATCATGACTCCGACCAGCCCGTAATCCCCGTCCCGGACTCGCACCGTCCAGCAATCGAACCGATCCTCCGCCACCAGCGCCCGAATCTCGCTCTCCTTGCGACGGCGCGTCGTGAAGTTGAATTGGTTTGTCCGGAGCGTCAGTTGCGACGTTCGAGGCAGGTCTTCCTCCGACAATGCGCGAATGTCGACTTCAAGCTGCAAGCTGTCAATGAAATCCTTGAAGCTGAGCGTCGATTCCTTCAGCTCCTGCCGGCGGAATTCCTCCCGGTACATCTGCGTGCGCCGCCGATCCTCCTTCGTGCCGCCGGAGACGTCGAATTCCCACGTGTGCCGAAGTAGCCGACGACACCGATCCGGTTCCGCCGGCCACTGCAGCGTCAGCACTTCCGGACAATTCGCCCGAACTTCAGCACATTCGACGGGGTTGTCGTCCAAAAAGATGAAGCTGTCCAGCCCCAGGTTCAATCGCGAGGCCAGGATGCGCAAGTTCTGCGACTTCGGCTGCCAGTTGATCATCGACGCCACGATGTGCTCGCGTTTCAGACCAAAATCCGGTCGCTGGTCAAAGACGCTCCAAACGTCCGCCTCCTGGTTTTTGCTGCAGAGGCAAACGAGCATTCCGCCGTCGATCAAGCGACGCAGAACTGCATGGAGCTCCCGGTGCGCGTCCTCGAAGGCCACCCTCTCCGGCCCCACTTCTCCGACAACCCCCCGCCACAGCGTGTTGTCGCAATCGACGACCACCACTTTGCGTACTGGAGCAAGCTTCCGATGCCAGTGACGCATGATGACGGTCGCCAGGACCGAGTAGTACGCATCCTTAAAAGGAATGTGCGCGATTTCCTCGCGCACCGGGTCGTGGATGGCATCCCGATCGACGTCGTACCAATCGTGGAATCGCTCGGCCACGACAAGCTGCAAGCCGGGGATGCCTTGCAGTTGTTCAACAAGCCGAGCCTCCGTGTCGACTAGCAGTCCGTCTTCCGGGCCGCCCGTCGTGCCGGACGGGCAGAGCACCAGAATGGTATCGGCCGCTGCATGGGACCGATGAGTCCGCACGGCCTGAATGAATTGCTCGGCCGTGGTATCCAGATACGATCGGAGAAACTTGCAGGAGGACCGTTTTTCAGCCGGCAATTCCCGGAGCCAATCCCGCACGCGGAGCAGCACCACGCCGACGCCACGGCCGTTACTCGACAGCGAGCTGGTCGGATTGACCAGTTCTTGCACCACCTGCCCGTACGGAGCCGCATCGACTGCCGCTGAAAGCCCAAGTTTCCGGAACCAAAAGCGGAGCCCCGGCAGCAGCGGTTGCACCGTGAAACTGGCCGAAACCACGATCTGGTAATCGGCGTCGGCCGGATCGATCTCCGGCTGCTCCGCCTCGACTTCCGGCTCCGTCGGAAAGTCGGAAACCACCTCGACCCGCCCGGCCTCCCAGCCCCTTGCCAGCTCGTTAACGATCTGCGCGGCAGCCCGGTGGGTCGGAATCGTGCCCAAAACACCTGTGGGCGTGTCGTTCCAACTCGTCCGCAGCTTGGGAGGCCGCGCAAGGCAATACGACGCGTGCGGATGCGTGCGAGCCGTCGCTCGGATCGCTCCTTCCGTCGCGTGTTTCAGAGCCACATAATGTTCCAGCCCGACTGGAGGGTCCTCAACAAACGCCGACGAGATCCCAACCACCACGCCGTCGCAACCATCGACAAGCGGCCCGAAGGCGGCCAACGGACTGCGGACCAGCCGCAGATTGTGTCTAACGTAGTCTTCAATCTGGCTGACCAAATCAGTGTCGCCTCCCAAGACCGACGGAGGCGTGCATGCATTGAGCACCAAAATGTCCAGCCGGCCGTACCACTGGATAATCCGCTCTTTCGTTTGATCGCACCAAGCCGGATCACCCACGTCGCCTTCGAGAAGCTCGATCGTCAGCCCTTGTTCTCCGAGTTGTTGAGTCGCTCGGCGTCGGCCCGTGAGCTCCGATAGGCGGCGTACACACGACACCCCGAAATCGCCAAGGCGGCCGCCAAATCGGCGCCCAACCCGCGACTCGCCCCACAGACCAAGGCCACCTTGCCAGCGAGACCTTCCTTACTCCGATCCAGCGCGGCCGACAGCTTCGAAAGGTCCGTGGTCGTCGGGCTGAACCGCACATAGCTACGCAGCTCCGCCGAAGCGATGAGCACACCTTCGCAAGTCGCCACCTCCAGGCTCGCGTCCACCATCCGAAACGCCCGGTCGCACCGCGTAATGCGCAACCGATAGGCCAGCGCGTCCACATCCGCCGGCGCGGCGCCGTCGAACTGCAAGCGAAGCCGAGTGAACAACGAACGCAATCCGGGCAATTCCATGCCGACCAGATAGCTGCACAGAGCGAGGACTTTAGCCACAGCCGGCGTGACCGGCCCGCCCACCCAGTTTTCATCGGGTTCGCCGGCCGCAGAATAGACGCCACTGAGTTCCAACCCCGCCCGAAGTTGATCCAACTCCCGGTCGGCGGGACGCTCCCGCCGCGAGCCCCCCAGCTCCTCCCGCTTCAACGCGCGCACCCAGTCCGTGCGGGCCGAACAAACCTCGGCAGGCTGTCGTTCTCCCGCGCACCGGATGATCAACGCCGAGGCAGCCTCCGGGCCAACCTCGACCGTCACCTGCTCCTGGTCACACGCCAAGCAGACCTCGTACGCCTGCTCCGGATAAACGGCCTCGCGAAACTCGACGTCAAGCCTTGCCAGCCGTTCCGGCAGCTCGTCGCGCACTGCAGCCAGCGCTTCGAGCACGACCAGCGCGCCGTGCACGATCGGCCGGCCGAAATAGGTGCGGCTTGCCACGGCCGGATCGACATGCAGCGGATTGCAATCCCCCGACCAGTTCCCAAACCGCGATACGTGGCTACCAGAGACGCGAATCGCCTCTTTCACCTCGGCCGAACTCAATTGTTGCATTGTGTGAACCATCGGAACTGCTCACCCTAGTGGGCTAGCCCAGCCCGGATTGTTCCCTTCCCCAACGTAGAGCAAGCGTCCCCGCTTGCTTCGCAACCGAAAAACCGCCAGAAAGGGAGACTGTACGACTCTTACAGAGCAAATCGTGGCGCTGCGCGATATCTCCGCCTGTATTGACCGCTATGGACCGGCAACGCGGCTAGCCGGTGATCGACCACAGAGATCGCTGAGGACCGCAGAGTGCTTTTGTCTCTGAGTTCTCTGTGCGCTCTGTGGTACAAGCCGTTCTCGAAAGCGCAGTAACCTGTAATGCTGCTCCACTCTCCGGAAGGGCGGGCCTTTTCAAGACGACGATTGGCCGCAAGCTACCAAGCCGCACGACACGCGAACCAGCCCCGAGCTTGCCAGAAGCAGCGTGCGGCGGAAAAGACTTCCGACTCATTCCTGAGCGCTAGCCCAAGTTCCCCAGTTGTTGACGTAAGTCCTTGCCCTGTAAGGATCGGGCCCTGAAAGTTTCCACTACATTTCGATTTGCTATTCCC
>JAADHY010000506.1 GCA_013151585.1 Planctomycetota bacterium | reverse complement strand
ACCTCCGCGAGACACAGCCGGCCCCGACCATCACCGGTTTCACGTTGATCGGGCAGCGGGATGTCGCAATCGTCTGCGCCAGCCGTCAGGCGGCGACAATCGTCGGAACGGTCATCGTGAAGGAGACGCCCGGCCCGGCCGTCGTGACGCGCAAGAACTGGGGCGCTCATAGCGGTCAGCTTTGTTTGATCGATAGCCGCATTGAGTTTCGAAAGGTTCCGAAGGCTGTCGCTGTTTGGGCTGAGTCGGGACTTTATTTACGGAATGTCTACGTACGCGGGGCGAAGACGCTCATCCGGCAATCCGGTCAGCCGGCCCTGCAAGCTCCGACCTCCACGGGTCGCTCGCCCCGCCGAGACGATTGGGTTCTCATCGAGGAGTACGCGGGGACGGCCACTCAATCGATTCGGGCCCGACGCTGGGATGGTCGCGTCTACACGTACCCGTCTGTGATTTATGTCGACGGGAAACGGCTGGATCGGCCGACGCTGGCCCGGGTGAAATCGGGAGTTGAACCGCCGGCCGACCTGCAGTCACGACATCTCTGGGACAAAGACTTCCCTCACTGGCAACTGGACACCGCGGTCAACGTGCGCCAAGCGCCTTACAACGCGGCCGGCGACGGAAAGACGGACGATACGGCGGCGCTGCAGCGAGCGATCGATGAACATCGCGTGGTGTTTGTTCCCAAAGGCACGTACGCCATCAGTCGCACGTTGCGTCTGCGTCCGGACACGCAGTTGATCGGAGCTCACCGCTGCTTCACGTGGTTCCAGCCGATCGCCGTCCCCGGAGGAGATTTCGCGGATCGGGCTCGTCCGCGACCGGTGATCGAGACGGCGGATGACGGTGAGGCCCAAACGGTGCTTGCGTTTCTTGGGATCCGGACACTGACGGATTCGCAGGCCGCCTACTGCCTGCGTTGGCGGTCTGGCCGCAAATCGATCTTTCGTGATGTCAACATTCATTTCAGCTTCCGAGCGAAACCGCAGGGTTTGCAACTTCCGACGGACGCGGCCGAGCTGGCTCGGCTGTACAACCAACCGCTCGTGCTTATTGAAGGCAACGGTGGCGGACGCTGGTACAACTTCCATCAAGAGAGTTCGCGCGGTCATGGCCCTGACTACCGGCACTTGCTCATTCGTGGCACGCGCGAACCGCTGCGCTTGTACCATTGCAATCCCGAGCATGCCCGCAGCCGGGCCAATCTCGAGATTCGCGAGGCACGAAACGTGCGGCTGTACGGCGTCAAGGGCGAGTATTACCGCCCGATCGTGTGGATCCGCGACAGCGATCAGGTCGCCGTATTCGGTTACGGTGGCAACGCAGCGGCCGCGCCCGGCACGGCATTGTTTGTCATCGAGAACACGCCGAACTTCGTGTTGGCCAATTTGGTCGACAGCCCGCGTTTTCCGAGCGGCCAGCCAGAAACGTTTTTTGCTGGGGACGGGGTGGATCCTCGCCAATGGTTCATGGTCCGCGAGACGGCTCCAGACGGTCGCCAGCTCCACACGGCTCCTCTAGAACGGCCCGTGCTTTACAAACGTGGTCGGCTTGGGGACGAGCTGGCTGGGCCCAGGTAAGTCCGAGCAGCGGGGACTTCTTGACTCACTGCCCATGAGGTGTCCTGGCGTGCGAGGCGTAGCCGAAGGTAACCAGCGCACTGCATCCGGCTACCGAGGCCACATGATTTCGATTCTGGCAGGTGTCATGCACAGCGAGTACGGAGGGGAACGATCATGCGAGGTCACAGAAGACGCACGCTCGTGGTCATTGCCTTTCTAGTCGCGGCACCGATTCCGATGGCTGAGGAGGCGACGGCCAGCGAGCCTGCTGCAAGACCGCCGTCAAGCAAGCCACGCTTGGTCGTCATGACCGACATCGGGGGAGACCCGGACGACCAGCAATCGATGGTTCGGTTTCTCTTATACGCGTGTGACTTCGAGATCGAAGGCCTGTGCACTGGTTTCGGGCATGGTCACTACCAGCAAACGCGGCCGGACCTGATTCGCAAGGCGGTCGAGGCGTACGGAAAGGTCTTGACGAGCCTTCGCCGACATCGCCCCGACTATCCATCCTGCGAGCGATTGTTGAGCCTGATCAAAAACGGGCACAACGGCGACCCGCATCGGGTCGGGCCCGGCATGGACTCGCAGGCCTCCGAATGGATCATCCGCGTGCTGGAGCGCGAGGATCCGCGGCCTGTCTGGTTTGCGATTTGGGGCGGTCCGCGCGAATTGGCTCAGGCTCTCTGGAAACTGCAGACGACGCGGTCCCCGCAACGTTTCGCCGCGATCAAAAAGAGAATCCGCGTCCACTCGATCGCCGATCAAGACCGGACTGCCGAGTGGATTAAGAAGCATCACCCGGACATTTTTTGGATCTTTTCGGACCGGCTGTTCCGCGGCATTTGGAAAGAAGGAGACCAGTCGTTGGTTTCCCCTGCGTGGCTGGAAAAACATGTGCGCACCGGCCACGGACCGCTCGGCCAAGTCTATCCGCCGAAAGCTTCCGGGAAGGACGGCGTTAAAGAGGGGGATACGCCGTCGTTCTTTTACGTGCTGCCGAACGGCCTCAGCGATCCGGAACACCCGGAATGGGGCAACTGGGGAGGTCGATTTCGCCGGAGCGGCCGAGGCAACGAGTACGTGCCTGCCGAAGATCTCCGAGACGGCACACCTGACATCCTTTTTACAATCCATCGCTGGAGGCCCGCCTACCAGAACGCCTTTCAAGGAAGAATGGATTGGTGCGTTCAGCCCGTCGAGAAAGCAAACCACGAGCCCGTCGCGGTCTGCAATGCCGATCGTTCGCTGCGCGTACTGCACGTTGAAGCCGAGCCGGGAGGCACCGTACGGCTGAGCGCCGGGGGCTCCTCGGATCCGGACGGCGACGAACTTCGGTACCGCTGGTGGGTTTACCGGGAAGCAGGGACCTATTGGGACACGGTGCCGATGAGCGGGGCCGATTCGTCTGAGGTAGTCCTCCGAATCCCGGAGAACGCCGCCGGGCGAACCGTCCACGTCATTCTTGAGGTGACCGACACCGGCCAGCCCCCGCTGACGGCGTACCGGCGGGTCGTGATCCACGTGAGCGGTCGGCCCGTACCACCTCCACCGGGGGCCTGGGGCGTCGAACCCGATCTGACGACGCCGGTGAAAAAACTCAGTGGGCCGCCGCCGGAATCGGGGCCGTGGCGTTTCTTTCGGGGCATCAACATCAACGGACCAGCGGTCGTGATCGACGGGCATCCGTGGGACGGCGACGATGCCAGCGACTACAC
>JAADHY010000130.1 GCA_013151585.1 Planctomycetota bacterium | reverse complement strand
GGAAACCAATACGTGATTCGCGGCGGTTCTTGGGCCAGTAGCGCAGACG
The DNA here is from genome assembly GCA_013151585.1 of Planctomycetota bacterium. Taxonomy (GTDB): domain Bacteria; phylum Planctomycetota; class Planctomycetia; order Planctomycetales; family Planctomycetaceae; genus JAADHY01. The sequence continues at coordinate 3,238 of JAADHY010000130.1, read as the reverse complement.
CGTGCCGATCCGCCTACCGAGCCGCGGACAATCCCGGGTTCACGGACGCTTGCTTCCCGCGGGAGACGATCGGATTCCGATGCGTACGCCGGGTGCGCAAGCAAACGAAGACTGCCCCGCCGCTGAAAAGCTCTGCCGCCGCCACGTCCAGCTTGCGCCTCGGAACGCGACCGGCTCGACCCGCTGTCCGGCCGGTTTCGACCAACGGCTCGCGCCGTGTCCCTGTTCGCACAGCCAGCCATCGCCTGCCAGCGGCTGCCAGCGGCACTTTCCAGCCTGACCCAACCGCCTCACCGCCTGATTCTCCTGCCTCCGGCGATCCCGACATCCTCGCCACCAACGCTCCGCCGTCGACCGAACCCCAAACCGCATCGTCCGAAAGCGGCGAAACGGCTCGCCGTCCGATCGACACGGGCTTTGTCTTCGACGAGATCTACTTGCGCCATGACACGGGAGCCGGCCATCCGGAACGGCCAGAGCGACTGACGGCCATCGTCGAGCGTTTGAAGCGCTCGGGACTTTACGACCAACTCGTCTTGATCCGCCCCCGGCCGTCTGCGGACAAATGGCTGACGACGATCCATACGCCGCAATACGTTGCCCGAGTCAAACAGGCTTGTGAAACGGGCTCCAGCCGGCTGGACTCTCCGGACACGCCCATTTGCCGCGACTCTTACGACGCGGCTGTCGCAGCCGTCGGCGGAGTATTGGCGGCCATTGACGCCGTGATGGCGGGCAAAGTGCGGAACGCGTTCTGTGCGATCCGCCCGCCAGGCCACCATGCTTTGAAGGACCGAGCGATGGGCTTCTGTTTGTTTAACAATGTGGCTGTTGCCGCACGTTACATTCAGAAGCACCATGCGCTCTCAAAGGTCTTAATCGTCGACTGGGATGTCCATCACGGAAACGGCACCCAACGGGCCTTTTATGATGATCCCACAGTTTTTTATGTCGGGATCCACCAGTTCCCATTTTATCCTGGGACGGGCGACGAAAAGGAGAGAGGTGTGGGGCCGGGACTCGGCTTTACATTGAACATTCCACTTCCGGCGGGATCCACAGATGATGATTTTCGGGACGCTTTTCGGCGCCAAGTATTGCCGCAGGCCTTGGCGTTCGAGCCGGATTTCGTCCTGGTCTCTGCGGGCTTCGATCCTCATAAGGACGACCCACTTGGCGGCATGGAGATGACTCCAGCCGGTTTCGCAGAGCTGACCCGCCTGGTCGGCCACATCGCTGACCGTTGCTGCAGTGGCCGCTTGGTGTCCGTCTTGGAAGGAGGGTACGACTTGGACGGCCTAGCCGCCTCCGTCGAGGCCCACCTCCGTGTTCTTCGAGGTCTCGGACCACCTCGATAACCGCTGCCCTATTCGCCGCGTCTTTCCACCGCGCGATGGCCGGTTCCTCCTGTTGATGTTCTAACCAAACACACCATGCTCTTTCACACTTGGACTTTTGTCGTCTTCTTTGCGATCTTTTATCCGATCTACTTGCTGGTGCGCAACACTCGGGCTCGCGTGCCGTGGCTTTTGCTTGCGTCTTATGTTTTCTACGGCTGGTGGAATCCGCTCTATTTGCTACTGATCCTGTGGTCCACGACTGTCGATTACCTCGCGGTCATCGGCATGGCGAAGACGCGGTGGCGGCGACTTTGGCTGTGCTGGAGCCTGTTAAACAACCTCGGCATGCTGGGGTTCTTTAAGTACGGCGGCTTTGTGGCTCAGAACATCAACACTTTGCTGATTTGGGCAGGCATCCCGTACGCGATTCCGGAGCCGGACGTCCTGTTGCCCGTCGGCATTTCTTTCTTTGTGTTTCAGTCGATGAGTTACACGATCGACTATTACCGCGGTAACGTCGATCGGGAGACGAGTTTTCTAAGCTACGCGGCCTTTGTGTCGCTTTTTCCCCAGCTTGTTGCCGGACCGATCGAGCGGGCCAAGAATCTGTTGCCGCAACTTCGACAGACGCCGCGAATCGCGGCCCAGGATGTCGCAGACGGCTTATCGCTGTTCGTCGTCGGTCTGTTCAAGAAGGTCGCGTTGGCTGATTACTTGGCTCTGTACGTGGACCCGATCTACGCGAGTCCGGACAGCTACCAGGCGCCCGCTCTGCTACTGGCGACCTTTGCCTTCGGCTGGCAGATTTACTTCGATTTCAGCGGATACACCGACATGGCCCGAGGAATCGGCCGGATTCTCGGGATCCGGCTGATGCTGAACTTCAACAATCCGTACTTGGCGACCGGGCTGGGCGACTTCTGGCGACGCTGGCACATCAGCCTTTCCAGTTGGTTTCGGGACTACGTTTACATTCCCCTCGGGGGAAATCGGAGAGGCACCTTGCGGACGTACGTCAATATTTGGATCACGATGGTCGTTTCCGGGCTCTGGCACGGGGCAATGTGGACTTTCGTCATTTGGGGAGCAGTCCACGCAGCGGGCTACTCGCTGACTCGCAGTCTGGAGCGGTCCCGATTGTACCAACAGCGGGTTCCGCGAATCGCGAAGCAACTCCTGACCTTCGCCGTCGTGAACCTGGCTTGGGTGTTTTTCCGCGCCGAGAGTGTTCAAGACGCTTGGCTGATTTTGCAGCGCATCTTCACGTCTGGTTGGGCCGATCCGCGCTGTCCGGCATTCCTTTTGCTCGTTATCGCGGCCGTGTGGATCTATGAGTTCATCTACGAAAGCCGACTGAGGCCCGTCTTGATGCTGGCTCCGTTGCGGACCGGCTTGGTGGTGTTGATGCTGGCTTATTTGGCCGTCGCAGGAGGGCTTGGCGAAAAGGCATTTATTTACTTTCAGTTCTAATGCCAATCTTGAGGGAAACAGACGATGAGGAAACATCGATCTGCGGGAACCGAGGCTGCGTCGGCCGGCCGATCCCGTGAAGCAGGACGCCGGGAAGAACCAAACCCGACCGTCGCCTTCTCGTCGAACGAGATTCGACTTTCGCCGCGACAGTGCGGCATCGCCGCGGCGGTTTTGCTTCTGGCGTTCTACGGTCTGCCTCGGTTGTGGGAACATTGGGAGCCATTCCAGCCAGACAGCGACTACCGCATGCCTTTCGAGCTGGGAAACGACTATTGGCTCTTCTCGCGGTATTGCCGGTCGGCGGCGTCGAGGGACCAGACGATCGTACTCGGGGATTCCGTGGTATGGGGCCATTACGTCGGCCCGGCTGAAACGTTGTCTCATTACTTGAACGAACTGGCGGGCCGCCCCCAGTTCGCGAATCT
>JAADHY010000572.1 GCA_013151585.1 Planctomycetota bacterium | reverse complement strand
CTGATCAGGCCGCCGTGGTGCACGTGGTTGTACTCGATGACGCCGTAACGGTTGCTGTTACTGGTAATGATCGTGTTTCCGACGTTGTAAACGGTGTTGTATCGCGCTGCGTTGGCCGGCCGCGGATCGTCTTTGTCGCCACTCAGCGAGATGGCGGTGTATCGCAGCGTGCCGCTCCAATTCACATCATGGATCAGACAGTTCTCGACCAGGTTACGTTGCCCCCGCACTTCGATACCGAAATTCGCCGAATAGGCCAGACTGCAATTCCGCACGACGTCGTCCCGGCCGCTGATCCGCGTGCCAGCGCTCTTGCGAGGCGGCTCTTCCGCATCGGGTACGCCGCGGACAAACGAAGGGAACCGCAAATGGCAGTTCTCCACTCGACAGTGCTCGGCATTTTCCAAAACGAAAGTGCACGCGAAGAAATGAAACCCGGACAGTTGCACGTGCCGGAGGTTGGCCCCGCGAAACCCATAATCGCGGGCTTTGGCCCGAACGTCGCGGCCCGAGGGGTTTCGTCCGTCCGGAGGCCATAAGTAGAGGGTTCCGGTCTGAGCGAGATACCACTCGGTGGGATGGTCGAGTGCTTCCAGCTTGCCGATCAAGTAGTAGAAATCGTCGTCCCACCAGCCCTTTCGTTGACTGTGGAACGGGTTCATCTTGATGCGATACTCGAAAGTGTCGCCGCCGCGTCGATGGTTGAGGACCGGGCGGCTCCAGGTCCAGAACTGGTGAGCCACGTTCAAGACCGCGGTGGCTCCCGTCCAGTCGATTCCCGTCGCAGCCAATTCCGGATCCCGCAACTTCTGGTAAGTGCTTCCTGGGCCGGCCGACGCCCAGCCGTCGCGCGTCAGCAGTTTTTCGAACGTTGTGTTCGGCCAGCGGGCCTCCAACATCATCCGGCCGTCGACAAACAGTTGCTCGAACCGGCGGTGCGTCCGCGTCTTGTAGATCGCGGCCTTGTACCGTGTCCACCGTCCCTCGATCGGTTCGGTGCCATCCAACACGACAATCTCGCCCGGATACGCAGTGAACCGAATCGGTGCGTCCGGCCGTCCGCTTCGTTTCAACACCACGGTTTCGCGATAGGTGCCCGCTCGAACGTAGCACGTATCACCGGGCTCCATCACGTCGGCCGCCTTCTGGATCGTTTGAAATGGTGCATCGATCGTGCCCAGTCCGCTGTCGTGCCCGTTGGGCGCGACGAAATAGTCCCTCGCCCACACCGGCAAAGCGGCCGGGCCGGTCAGCACAGCAGCGAGAAACAGCCATGGCGCAACCTGGCCACGTGCGACGCGGCTCTGCATCGTCTTGCCTGGAGCCGCGCCAGTCGACTGCCGTCGCAGCATCGAGCCGGAGCGAAGTCGCCCCTTGTTGTCATCACTTGCAAGTCCTCGCATCCCACGGTGCGGCATGACACCCTCCCAATCATGAAAATGCCGTTCGGATTGCGTACCATACAGCATCCGTTTCCGGCTTGCGACCGATTCGACCGCGTGCGAGACGCAGTTGGCGGCCGCTCGGCCGGATGGCTGGCGCATGCATTCCGAGGAACGCTTCGTGGATCTGGCAATCGGCGGTATCGATGTAGCGGTGCTCGCCTTTTACATGGCGGGCGTGGTGGCGATTGGCTTTTGGGTCGGCCGCGGACAGCGGGATCTGCAATCGTACCTTCTGGGAGGGCGCGATCTGCCTTGGTGGGCGATTCTCGGCTCACTGGTGGCGACCGAAACCAGCACCGCCACCTTCCTCAGCGTACCAGGCATCGCTTACGCCCGGGAGCACGGTGACCTGCGTTTCCTGCAATTGGCTCTGGGGTACATCGTCGGCCGATGCGTCATCGCGGTGGTGCTGCTGCCGTGGTTCTTTCGAGGCGAGCTGTACACCGCTTACGAAGTGCTGCATGAACGATTCGGTGGCGCCACCAAAGCCACCGCGTCAGCCATCTTTCTTGTCACACGCAACCTGGGCGACGGGCTGCGATTGTACTTGACCGCGATCGCGCTGCGCGAAGTCGTCGGATTCTCGCTGCCGGCTTGCATCGTCATCATCGGCCTGGCGACGATTCTCTACACGGTCTTCGGCGGGATGAAGTCGGTCGTGTGGAACGACTGCGTTCAGTTCGTCGTTTACATGGCCGGAGGCGTGCTGGCCTTGTTGGTCATCGGTTACCGTCTGCCGGGCGGGTGGGACGAGCTGATCGCGTTCGGAACGGCTCACGACAAGTTCCGGCTGCTGGACTTTCACTGGGAATTGGCCGATGCCTACACGTTCTGGGCGGCCGTGGTGGGCGGGATGTTCCTGACGTTGGGGACTCACGGAACCGACCAGATGATGGTCCAGCGGTATTTGTGTGCTCGGAATCAGCGCGATGCGGGGCGAGCTTTGGTGGCCAGTGGATTGGTCGTTTTCGTGCAATTCGCGTTGTTCCTGTTTCTGGGCGTCGCCTTGGCCAGCTACTACGATCGATTCGCACCGGACGTCCAATTCAAAAAGCCCGACTACGTTTTCGCCACGTTCATTGTTCGGGAACTGGCGCCGAACGTCGGTTTGATCGGCCTTTTGCTGGCAGCCGTGTTTGCCGCAGCCATGTCGACCCTTTCCAGTTCGTTGAACTCATCGGCGTCCGCGGCCGTTGCGGATTTCTACCTGCCGTGGCGGCGAAAACAACTTTCCGCGCAGCACCAGGTAGATGTCAGCCGTCTCATGACCGTGGTGTTCGGTGCCGTGCAGATCGGCGTGGCGATTGGAGCCGATCGGCTCTCCAGCAGCGTGGTCCAGGATGCCTTGGCGATCGCCAGCTTCGCGGCCGGCCTTTTGCTGGGGATATTCTTCCTTGGAGTGTTGACCCGCCGCGTGGGCCAGACAGCAGCGCTCATCGGGCTGATCGCCGGGCTGATTGCGCTGCTGGAGGCCAAATTCGTCGCACCGACATTCGGCCTGAAAGTCGCTTGGCCGTGGTTCGCGCTCATTGGAGCGGTCACGACGTTTTCGGTGGGTTATGTGGCTAGCTTCGCTGCAGAGCGAAGGCACTCGCCGTCTCACGACGAGCGTTTCTCATAACGGGCAATTGCGAGCCGCACCGGCTGGCGTCAAGCAACCACTTCCACACGGCCGTCCGTTTCTACTGTCGCCTGACGGGCTCGAACCTCGACCCTGTTCAGCTTTAGCGGGGCAGCTTGAAGGCAATGTCGATTCAGCCGAAGAGTTGTCAATTGAAGGACGGGAAAACAAGGCCGCTCATCTTGCCGGTGCAAATACGACGCTCGAGCCCACAGAAAGACAC
>JAADHY010000277.1 GCA_013151585.1 Planctomycetota bacterium | reverse complement strand
ACGCCGACAGGGGGGTATCCGTCGCGGGCTTGATCAGCACGGCATTGCCGCCCGCGATTCCCGGCGCCACCTTGTGGCAGACCAGGTGCAGCGGAAAGTTGAAGGGACTGATGGCCGCGACCACGCCGCACGGCACGCGAAGGGTGAAGCCGAGCTTGCCGGAGACGCCAGGCGAGGCGTCCAGCGGGACGACTTCACCCGTCAGCCGCCGCGCCTCATCGGCTGACAGATCGACGATGTCCGCGGCCCGCGCTACCTCCACGCGAGCCTCGGCCAGAATCTTGCCTTCTTCGGCGCTGATCGTCCGGGCCAACTCGTCCTGCCGGTCACGCATCAATTGAGCCGCACGACGCAGCATCTGGCTCCGATCATAGGCGGCCGTTCGCCGCATGACTTTGGCACCTTCGACCAGACCGCTCAGCGCCCGATCCACGTCCTCGGGCGTCGCTTTGGGAACCGTATCCACAACCGACCCATCGTAGGGATTCTTGACCTCAATCGTTTCTTTCGCTCCCGACCATTCGCCACACAAAAACATGTCCATGGTTTGCCTTCCTCGTTTATGTCTTCGTAGAACTCATACTTCGACGCGACGGGTGCTAATCGGCTCCGTGAGAGTGAACACGGGGACGGCTCGCCATCACGAGCCTCGATTCCGTGGGAGCCCGACACATTGAGCCGAACTCGCTTCGGCATTGTAGCATTCCGGACGGCCGCGCACAGCGGCCGAGACGCGTCGAACCGGCTTCCACGCCGAAGCGTTGACCCGCATTAGTTTCTGCGGTGAAATGCGTGAAAAGCAAGATGGCCGAAACGAGTAGTTCCAGGAGCGAGGCAATGAAACGTCTGGTGGGGTTCGGTGGCTTGTTGCTTCTTTTGGCCGGGCCGCTTGTGGCCGCCGTGCTGGCGGATGAACCTGCTGCGAAAAGTGGTGAGATTCGCGTTGTCGCGAGGTCCTTTCCGCTGGCCGGCCCAGTCGAGGGACTGGAACGTGAAGTGCTCGACTTTCGGTACGCGCCCGAGCGATGGCAGGCGTGTATCGGTCTGCCCGACGATCCACACAAGACGATCGTCGGGAGTGACGGCGGGCTCTACTACGACTACGGTCAGAGCGGCCCGGAGCCATACGATAACGGCCAGGGACGTTTTGGAACGTGTTTGCGGGCGCGCTTGCAGACGGAGGCCTCGCCCGGGGCCAGGCAGCAACGTCTGCTCGATGCAAGAATCCCGGTGGTGATTACCGAGCAGACCTACGGTCCGCTGACGCTAATGCAACGAGCGTGGGCCGGTGCGCCGCGCGGATCGACGGTCGAACAGTGGGGGCCGCGCCGAGTCGACTTCCTCTGGCTGACGGTCCGCAACACCGGTGCTTCGCCAGCAACAGGGAAGTTGGTTCTGCACGCGGGGACGACGTCGGGTCTGCGGTTGAACAAAACAGGCACGGCATTGATTCGCGGACGGCTCAAACGCGAACCTCTCTGCTGGTTCTCGCGACCGTGCGCACCACTTGCCGGCACGGTCGCCACGGGCGGAACAAGCAGAGCTGGCAGGCAAACTCCGCAGCTTGAAGCCGTGACAGCCGTGGCCGTCCAGAAGAATTGGGCCAAGCCGAAACCGGCCTGCGATCCCCGCTTTCGACACGTGCTCATCGGATGGCACCATCCGATTGAGTTCCTCGTTGCAGCCGAGCCAGGGCGGAGGTATCGGATCGTCTTCGGATTGATCGAGGGGTGGCACTCGCAGCCGGGCCGCCGCCCGCTAGAACTGCGAGCGGAAGGAGCGGCCGCCCGAAAAGTCGACTTGGTCGGCGAGTTCGGTCGGAACGTCCCTGTCGCGATCGGATTGCCGGCGGAGGATCGCGACGGCGATGGTCTCATCCGGTTCGGCGTCTGGCCTGCTCACGGAGCTCCCGACCGCAACACGATCCTGTCCGCGCTGTGGATTTTTCCGGAAGACGGCGTTCCGGAGCAAAAGGAGCTGCTGGCGGGCCGCGCCGATCGCCGAGCCCTGGCCTGCATTGATGCGGATCACGCACCGGCTCGCCCAAAGCCGATCGAGGTCGCCTGGGACTTGGGCCGGCTGGCCCCGGCCGATGAATTCGACGTGCTCGTCGCCATCCCGCAAGGCGATCGCGCTCGGTTGGCACAACCGGCCTTCAACGCGGATGACGAGCTGCAAAAAGCGATCGACTTCTGGAAGCACGCCGACCTGCCGTTCGGACGCTTCGCGCTGCCCGATCCAGCGATGCAGGCTTTGTTGGATTCGTGCATCCGCAACATCTATCAAGCTCGTGAGATCAAAGAGGGGCGGCCCGCGTTTCAGGTAGGCCCGACTTGCTACCGGGGTACGTGGGCCGCGGACGGGCCGTTCATTCTTGAAGCGGTAACTTACCTGGGTCGGGCTGACGAAGCCCGAGCGGGGCTGGAACAGCAGGTCGATCGCGACTCGGGCCCCGGCGGCGTCGAGTTTTCGAAGAAAAGCGGGCTGCGACTTTGGATGATCCGCCGCCACGCACAATTGACCGGCGACCGCCAGTGGCTCCGCAAGATGTGGCCGCGGGTCGTGCGAGAAGTGAACCAAATCATCGAGTATCGCAACATGACCCGCACCGATCCCAAGCAGGCCAACTACGGGCTGATGCCGATCGGCTACGGTGACGGTGGTCTGGGCGGCCGGCACCGCGAGTACACGAACGTCTACTGGACTTTGGCTGGACTGAAGGCCGCGATCGAGATGGCCGAAGAGCTGGGTGAACCGGTCCAAAGAGATTGGACCGGCGAGTACCGGGACTATTGGCAAACCTTCGATCGCGCCAGGAACCGCGACAAACTGACCGACACGGTCGGCAACGTTTATGTCCCGGTCACGATGAAGGGCGAGGAGCCGCAGTTGCCCCAGCGCGGTGCATGGGCCTTCTTGCAGTCGATTTTTCCGGGGCGCATCTTCGCTGCCGACGATCCGCTCATGCTCGGCACGCTTGCCATGTTGGACGCGAACCAGCGCGAGGGGTTGATCTACGGAACGGGTTGGTTGCCGGACGGCATCTGGAACTACGCCGGCTCGTTCTACGCCCACGCGCACCTGTGGCTGGGACACGGACGTAAAAGCGCGGCGACCCTTTACGCCTTCGCTAACCACGCTTGTCCGCTGTTGTGCTGGCGTGAAGAACAAAGCCCGAAAGGCGAGCCGCCCAAGTACGTCGGCGACATGCCGCACAATTGGGCCAGCGCGGAGTTCATTCGGTTGGTTCGGCATTCGCTCGTGCTGGAACGAGGCCGCGAACTGCACTTGCTGGAGGGGTT
>JAADHY010000260.1 GCA_013151585.1 Planctomycetota bacterium | reverse complement strand
TAGCTCAGTTGGTAGAGCGTCAGCTTCCCAAGCTGAATGTCGCGGGTTCGAGTCCCGTCACCCGCTCTGGATAACGCTCGTTGCCTGCTACTGGCAGCGAGCGTTTTCTTTTTGCTCCCAGAACTACTCAACTGATGTCTCTGAGCCACCACCCACGCCGGATTGCTGAAAAGTTCCGCTGTGAGCTGCCGTCTCGACCGGCCGGCGCGAAAGACCGTAGCCCTCTCGACACGTGATGAACTCGCCTTGAGCTCGCTTTGCGGACGCGGCATAGGCTGGGAGACTTTCGGTGGGGCCGGCAGAACGGTCGGGAGGGCGGGTCGACTGGACGGTGTCACGGAGGGCTCGGCGAACGGGGAGGGCTGAGCCTACCGGTTCGTCTCCGGGCAAACTGGCCACGCCGACACTTTTCGTTTCGTTCAGGGCACGCATTGGGCCACAAAGTTTACCAGGCCGTCTTTTTTTGACCAATCGGTAAATTCCATTCAACCCGCAAGGCCTTCGCGACCGATACATCGGATGAGATGCGGTGCCGGATCAACTTGACCGGTCCGCGGAGAAGGGGCAGCGTGCCGAGCACCTGCCCCAGCGGGTTCCCGCTCGTCGGCAGAGACATTTCCGGGAGGCTTGGCAGCGGAGCGGTCTTTAAATGGCGAGAGTTGTCAGGAAGGAGACGACAAGAATGCAATTACGGAAATGGACATGGATGATCGTAGGCTCGGTCGGCATCGCCTGGAGCTTGGGTGGCTTAGGCACGATCTTGTATAGCGGCGAGAGGCTTCCGACTCCGCCGAAACTGCTGCGGCGGACGATCGACTACTTTTCGCGCAGCGGTCGAACGGGCACCTATCTGTCCCACACCGCTCCGAAAACTTCCGCAGACAAGTCGAACCAGCCGAGCGGCGATCGCCCTTCGGCAGCTTCCTCTGACCAAGATCGAGAAGCAACATCGCCCAAGCGATACCGACGAACAGGCTCCCCGCCGTTAGCGGCAGGGCTTTTCGTTCGGCGTCCTTCCAACTCGTCGTCGAGCCAAGACCCCTTCCTCCAGGCAAACGCCGAGTCGGGGCAATCCGCTCGGAAGGCGGAACCGGAAACAGCAAAGCCGTCCCGCGACGACACCGTCCGCTCGGCGTCGGCTCCAGCAACGCAGCCGGCGACAAACACCGCCTCGAAGAAAACGGCGGCCGGTCAGCGTCCGTCCAGTCATAGTCCGCGATCGGGACAGCCGAATCCGAAGGTGACGCAAGTCATCCATGCGGATCACAAGCAGGCGTCCGGCCGGTCCAAGAATACGGATGTCCGTCCGGCGGGCGTCTCCCCCGCTGATCAGTTGGCCTTTCCTTGGGCGGAGTCTCCAAAGAAAGCTCCGCAGTCCACCGCAGAAGGGAAAAACCCGCTGGCCAGCGGGAACCCGTCCCCGTCGAAAGCCAAACGGCCAAAGGCAGTGGTCTTGCCCGCCAGTCCGCACCCGAAAGCAACGGGCTCTGTTGTGGCCGTCCTCCCCGCAGCCCCGTCCTCCGGCTCCCCGATTCCGTTGAGCCGCGGACCCAACCTGCCCGCGACCAAAAATTACGGCTCTTACGCCCCGACGATCAAGCTTCAGTGGATCAAACGCTCTGAAATCACTGTGGGGCAGCCTTGTCGAGTCGAATTGCAGGTGAGCAATACGGGAGAAGCGCCTGCTGAGGACCTGATTGTGGCCGCTTACTTCCCGTCGAGCGTTCGGCTGACGCAGGCAACGCCAGAGCCGATCGACAACGGTGACCATCTTTCATGGAATATCGACTCGCTGGCTCCAGGCTCGAGCGAACGGATGCAAGTTGAGTTGATTCCGATCCGGCGAGGCGACTTGGATCTCACGGCGCTGGTCCGCTTCACGGCGTCGTCCTCGACAGCGCTGACTGTGGAGGAGCCGCTGTTGGCTTTGGAAATGAAGGGGCCGACGGAGGTGTTGGTCGGCGATCCGGCTTCGCAGATCGTAACTGTATCGAATCCGGGGACGGGTGTAGCTCATAACGTTGTCTTGGAAGTGCAAGTTCCGGACGGGCTGGAGCATCCCCGGGGACGGCACCTGATGATGGAACTCGGGTCTCTCGGTCCCGGCGAGTCGCGGATGGTGCGGCTGTCGCTGGCGGCCGTGGCTGGCGGGACAAAAACGCTGGAACTGCACGCTCGAAGCGATGGTGGCTTAAGCGAAACCGTCTCGACCCAGATCACCGTCATCGCCCCCAGCCTGAAGCTGGCGGTCGAAGGGCCGGGATTGCGTTATGTGGGACGGCGAGCCCGTTACACGGTTACAGTCTCTAACGACGGCGGAGCCGCGACGAACAACGTCCGAGTCACTCACCAGTTGCCGTCGGGCTTCCGCTTCATCGAAGCCGACAACGGCGGCAGCTTCGACCAGTCCAGCCGAACCGTGCGGTGGTTCATTGGGCGACTGGAACCGGGCGAGACACGCCAGTTGCATGTCGAATTGGATGCCGTGTCGCTGGGTGAGTTCGTCCATCGCGTCGCGGCCACTTGCGAGCAGGGCGCCAACGCCGAAACCGAAACCGAAACCAAGGTGGACGGAACCGCGCGGTTGGTGCTGAAGGTGGTTGACTTGGATGACCCGGTCGAAGTGGGCCGCGAGACCGTTTATGAGATTCGTGTCAGCAACGATGGGACCAAGGCGGCTCAGAATGTGGCGTTGGCGTGCGAGTTGCCAGCAGGTGTCGAGCTGCTGTCGGTCCAGGGCGCGACGCCTCATTCGGTCGAGAATAACAAAGTCATCTTCCAAGCCCTGCCGCAATTGCTGCCCGAGAAAACGGCTCTGTTCCGGTTGCACGTGCGAGGGACCGCCGCGGGAGACCATCGCGTGCGAGCCCAGCTTTCCAGCGACTCGGTTCAAGAGCCACTGGTCGTCGACGAGCTGACCAAGTTCTATGCCGACTGAAGTCCACTCTCGTCACCGCCCTGTTGGCCGTCGAGCTTCATCTCACGAATGAAGTCGGCTGCAGCGAGGGCTGAATCCGCCCGAGCCGTTCTCCTCCTTCCGGCGGCTCGGGCGTTTCTTTGCGCGCCGGCGCGATCACAACGTTTTGCTCGCCAGGAGGTCTGCCAACCGGCCCCAAAGCGACCGAAGAGAAGTGGTGCCGGCTCCCGCTACTGGGCAGCAGGAGTCCCGGCCAAGCGACACTGCAGCCGCAGAGCATCCTCCCGCATAGCCGAGTTGTTGAAAAGACAGTACCCGGACCGACCTCGGCAGATCTGCTCGATGCGCTTCAGCTCCTCATCGGTGTACCGATACGAGTAATGAAT
>JAADHY010000230.1 GCA_013151585.1 Planctomycetota bacterium | reverse complement strand
CCTGTACTGGGAATTCCACGAGCAGAGAGGTAAGCAGGCGGTACGCAAAGGCCGTTGGAAAGGAGTCCGGTTGAATGTGCGGCGCGATCCCGACGGACCGATCGAGCTGTACGATTTGCAGACCGATCCTCGGGAACAGCGAAACGTTGCGGCAGCTCATCCGCAGATCGTGCGGGAATTGGAGCGGATCATGCGGGAAGCGCGCACTGAGTCGCCCGTGTTTCGTTTCGGACGGAAGCCGAAGCCGTGAGCTACCAACTGGCGCGGTCTCGACGACCGCTTCCCGCCGTGGTCGTCACCTGTGCCGGTGCGAGGACCGGTGGAACGGAAGGAGTAGGTCGCCTTTGGAGAAACGCAAGGCGAGCTGGCCATAGCGGCAAAGTCGTGCGCGTCTTCCCGGTTTCTTTGCCGCGCTCCCAACCGGCTACCGCAGCCGCTCCGGGGGCGTCAGAGAATTACGTGCTCATATTGTAGGATGGTCATTCCTGTCCGTCGCTTTTTGACGGGCTAGAAAGCCCATCGTACCTGCCGTGCTGCACAACCTATTTTTTGAGATTCCTCACTGAGAAAGGGGCTTCCTCATTGCAGCGTGATCGACGCCGTTCGGACGGGGGCCAACATCGCTGGATCATCGAGAGCCGGCGGACCTCGGGCTGCACTGGCAGAGGCAGGCGAGGGAGCGCCCGGGATACACGATATTCCGAGAGATGAGCTGGCGGGCACAGGAAATGGGGACCGTCACACTCTTGCTGCATGAGCACGGAACAACGATGGTCCGTTCGGAGATGGAACCGCAGACAGAGTGCCCCGGAACCTGTGGTTCTCCAGACGCCACGCACCGCAACAGGAACAACTGACGCAGTAGGCAGACGCCCCAACCAGATTCCCCTCGGCCCGTGTCGCTGGGTCGGGGACACCACAAGGTGCGAGTTTTTCTCTCAATCCATCGACTCCTTCCGTCAAGCGAAGAACATGGGATATCGCACGCTCAGACAGTGTTTGGAGGACCTGCGTCGGATCGGTCAGCTCGTGGAGATCGACGAAGAAGTCGATCCGCATCTGGAGGTGGCTGAGATCCAGCGGCGCGTGTATGCGGCGGGCGGACCGGCCGTGCTTTACAAGCGAGTCAAAGGCTGCCGGTTTCCACTGGTGAGCAATTTGTTTGGTACGCTAGACCGAGCTCGGTTCTTGTTCCGCGACACGCTGGACGCGGTCCAGCGGTTGATCGAGCTGAAGATCGATCCGGGCGAGTTTTTGAAGCGACCGTGGCGATACCGTCGCGTGCCTCTCATCGCGTGGTGTATGCGGCCACGCCGGGTCCGGTCCGGCCCCGTCTTGAAAAACCAGATCCGCATCGATGAACTGCCGCAGGTGCATCATTGGCCGGAGGACGGCGGAGCGTACATTACGTTGCCTCAAGTCTACACCGAGGATCCCGCTCGCCCCGGCTTCGCCCATTCGAACCTGGGAATGTACCGCGTGCAAATCTCCGGTGGCCGTTATCAACCGAACCGCGAAGTCGGCTTGCATTATCAGATTCATCGGGGGATTGGAGTCCATCACGCCACGGCGATCGAGCGAGGCGAGCCGCTGCGGGTCAACATCTTCGTCGGCGGACCGCCGGCCATGACCCTCGCCGCCGTCATGCCGCTTCCGGAAGGCATGCCGGAGCTGTTCTTCGCCGGCGCGCTGGCCGGCCATCGGATTCCGATGATCTGCCGAGCGGGCGAGCTGCCGATCAGTGCACAGGCCGACTTTTGCATTACCGGCACGATCGATCCGGAGCGGCTGCTACCGGAAGGCCCCTTTGGCGATCATTTCGGCTACTACAGCCTCGCGCATGACTTTCCGGTGCTGCGAGTGGAAAAGGTCTTTCACCGAGACGACGCGATCTGGCCGTTCACGGTCGTGGGCCGGCCGCCGCAGGAAGATTCCACCTTTGGGGCATTGGTGCATGAGATCAGCGGACCGGCTATTCCTGCTGTTGTGCCGGGAGTGCGAGCGATTCATGCGGTTGACGCCGCCGGAGTGCATCCGCTGTTGCTGGCGATCGCCTCAGAACGCTACACGCCGTATGCTCCGCGCCGCAAGCCACAGGAAATCCTTCGCTGTGCCAACGCCCTGCTCGGCCAAGGCCAACTCTCGCTGACCAAGTACCTGCTGATCGTCGCTCACGAAGACGACCCGCAGTTGGACGTCCACAACGTGGAACGCTTCTTCCGGCACGTGCTGACCCGCGTCGACTGGCAAACCGACCTGCATTTCCAAACCTGCACGACGATCGACACCTTGGACTACTCGGGCACCGGTCTGAACGAAGGCTCGAAGCTCATCGTCGCTGCCGCGGGACCTGTCCGGCGAGCGCACCTACCGGCCGAACTGCCGCCGGACTTGCGGTTTCCCGACGGTTTCGACGATCCGCGCGTGGCCTTGCCGGGCGTGTTGGTCGTGCAGGCACCGGCCTATGCCGCCGGCCCGCACCAGCCGGACGGCGTCCCCCAACAGTTCTGCTCGGCTTTCTCTGCCACGGCTCCGATCAATCAATTCCCGTTGGTCGTGTTGGTGGATGACAGTCGGTTCGCGGCGGCCCGCCTGGAGAACTTTCTGTGGGTGACTTTCACGCGCTCTAACCCAGCGACCGACGTGCACGGCATCGAAGCTTTCGTCCAAGACAAGCATTGGGGATGTCGCGGCTCGCTGGTCATCGACGCTAGGCAGAAGCCGCATCACGCTCCGCCGCTGGTCGAAGACCCGCAGGTCGCGAAACGCGTTGATCAGTTGGCCGCCCCTGGGGGGCCGTTGCACGGAATCGTGTGATCCCGACCGAAATCCACGGCTGTCCCACGTGTCAAGGCAGCTTGTAATAATTCGAGGCGGCAGACAAAGGAACCCATCATTGACGAGAGCGAGTCTCAATGTCGAGAATGGGCGCGCCGTTTGTCTCCTACGCATCTGCTTTTGCGAGGAGGAGACGCAAAAGCATCGTTCGGCTGAACCTTCTTTTCGGCAGCTTGGCCATGACGACTCCGCTTCTGGACCAGGAAGAATACATCGAACAGGCCTACTTTTTTCGCACGTTTCGCGAACGCCTGGACGAAAACATGTCCGCTCAAGAGATTCTGCGGACGATCCACGAAGAGATCCTGAGCACGACCAAGTTGCCGATGGCCCTGGAGTTCCTTTCGGGAGAAATCGAGCTCAAAGGGCGGATCAGCGACGGCATGGCGCTGCTCAGCCACTACTTCACGCCCTTTCAAACGTTCGTGATGAGGCGGGCCGAGGCGGTCGCGCTTCGACCAGCGGATCGCTTTGGACATCCTCGCGAAGGAAGCCGAGTTCCGAGCGGACAATCCCAGTCCCGCTGGACTGTTCATTTACCAGTTCGAGTGCATTGCTCGGAACCAGTTGGGCTACGATGAAGGCTTCCGTGCGATGGCCGAAGACCCAATCTACGACGAACAATGGCGGGAGTGGATCAACAAGTGCCGCATGCTGCTGGGCACCGTCGACATGTCCGATTTGATCTACGTTCGGTCGGAGTACGCGGTGCAGGAGCGGCGGCGGAAAACGGGTGATCCGGACTACCAGCCACCGCATCCGGTTCTGTTCGGCTTGAAGGAAGGCCGCATCGCCAAAGCGCA
>JAADHY010000457.1 GCA_013151585.1 Planctomycetota bacterium | reverse complement strand
GGAGACCGCCGCACAACGGGAAGGTCCGTCGCTTGAGCGTCCGTGTTTGTCCGTGCCAGTCCGTGTTCCGTCCGCCGTCACCCAACTGGGCTTACCGCTGTGGGTACAAGTCCAGAGCGGCGTACCATTGGGCGACTTGTTGCCGCGTCGCGGCCGGGTCATCGCCGAACTGTAACGGGCGACCGCGCGCATCCAGGATCAATCCAACTGTGCCGCCTTTTACTTCGCGAGTGAGTTCTTTCCCGGGGCCGGCTCCAACATCGAACCCGCGCGCCGGACGCACGGTCACGCGGGCGGTTTGATCGGGCTCCAACGGCAGCCGCTTCAGTTCGCCGAAGGCCATCTCGCCTTCGTCACGAAAGCCTTCGGCTTCGACGAGGTACTGAAAGCACGGTTTGCCTGGCTTGCCGGTGCCACGCGGCGCGATGCACGTGCCCAGATAGATCAGGCAGTCCCGCTCGAAGACCTCCAGCGCCGCCTGCGCATGCACCTGAGCCAACACGCCCAAGTGCGGCATCATGAAAATGCTGTCCTTGGCCAGGGTGGTGAAACCTTCCGGCTGGAAGGCGTCGATCAACATCGCGGCCGTCTGCTGCATGCGCGGCGCGTGCGACAGGACGCCGCCGGAGGCGACCAGCAAGTCCAGTTTCATTTCATCAACGATCGTCTGGCCGCCGACCTGCTGGCTGAAGGTGTCGCCGACCGTTCGCTGCTGCTGCACGCCTTTCAGCGTGGTGGCGAACTCCTTGTGCTGAGCGTACGCGAGCCGCAACGCCTCGCGCGCCACGGCCTGCTCAAACACCAACGCCTCCAACGTCTGCGGGATCGTCGTCGGCCGGATCATTTTGTTCTTGACCCGATTGCGCAGTTCCCGCTCGTCCATGTCGAAGTGGACCCAACGCAAAATGCGCGGCAGAGTCGCCTCGGCGCAGACGTTCGAAATTGAGTAGCTCATTCCCAGATTCGCGCTGACCGTGCGGTTGAACGTGCCGTCAAAGACGCTGAAGACGTCGGTCGTGGCACCGCCGATGTCGACGCCCACGACGTTGATGCCTTGTCGCTCAGCGATTGTCTGCAGGATGTTGCCCACCGCGCCGGGTGTCGGCATGATCGGCGCATCGACCCAACTCATCAGCTTGTCGTAGCCGGGAGCGTGTGCCATGACGTGTTCGAGGAACAAATCGTGGATGCGGTCGCGGGCCGGGCCGAGGTTTTCCCGTTCCAGCACGGGCCGCAGGTTGGGCACGATCGACAGAGCGAAGCTGTCGTCGAAGGTTTTCTCGATGAGCGGAGCAGCATCTTTGTTGCCCGCGTAGATGATCGGCATGCGATATTTGCTGCCGAAGCGCGGCTGAGGCTTGGCCGGAGCGATCAGCTCGGCGATCTTGACCACATGGGTCGTGGTTCCGCCGTCGGTTCCGCCGGAGATGAGGATCATGTCAGGCCGCAGCTCGCGGATGCGTTGAATCTGCTGATGCGGCAGCCGCCGGTCGTTGGAAGCGATGACGTCCATGACGATCGCCCCGGCTCCCAGCGCGGCCCGCTTGGCGCTGGCGGCCGTCATCTCGCGCACCACGCCGGCGACCATCATCTGCAGCCCTCCGCCGGCGCTGGAGGTCGAGATGTAGATGTCGCAGCCGTCGTGGCCCGCAGCCGGGCGGATCAGCCGGCCCTGCTCGTCGACCAGCCGCCGTCCAGCCAGCTCGCCCACCTCGGTCACCGCGTTGATCACGCCGACGGTCACGTCCGCCGCCGGCTCTTCGACCGTCGTCGGTGCCTCGCCACGAAAGGTCTGGCGGTAATGGCCGTCGACTTTTTCGATCAAGATGGCCTTGGTCGTCGTGCTGCCGCAGTCGGTGGCGAGGATGACGTTGATGCGGTCCGGATCGAGATGACTCATCCCTGCGTGCTCTCCAACTCCTCAAGCCGGCGGGTGATGTATTCGATCGAGCCGCGTTTTTCGAGAAAAGCGGCGAAATGTTTTGGGCCGTCGGCGTCCGTCACGGCGGAGACGAAAGGCATGAAAAAATGCAAGGCCTGGGCGCCCAAGAAGTTCAGCGGCCGAGCCATTTCCAGGAAGACCAGGGCCGCGGGCGTCAGCCGCCGCCGGACGATCGCCGCACACAGCCGCTCAACCAGCTCCCGCTCCTGCTCGGTCGGCTCGGCCGCGCCGGGCGTTTCCACCGCAAACGCATGTTTCAACCAATGCACCGGTCCCGTTCCTCTGCGATCGGTTTCCCGCTGATCGTCGCCGCTCGCACGGTGCCTCGGCGCGCGAGGCGCACCGCCTGGCAAGCCGCGTCCCATCGGGGGCGAATCGTAGTCGATTCGAGCGAAGTGCGTCCAGCGGAACTTGGGAGATTTCGGTAAAGTTGCGCGGCGGCAGAGCCCGTCGTCGTGCAGATAGCGGGGAGCTGGCTGAATGGAGCGGCAGGTCGTGGGCTGCGGGACGGCAAACTGGTAGAAACTATCGGCTGGGCCGCAGCACGCCCCGGCTAACTTGATCCTGGTGAACGGAAAACGTGTACGGATTCGCGTCAGCAGTGTAGAATGTCCCCGAGGGAAACGCCAGAGTCGCGCTGGGGCGTTCGTTGGGAGCGCTCCTCTTGAATTCAGCGTGCGCTCGTGAGTCAGATATCGTTGCATGCCTCCGGGAGACCTTTCCATGAAAGCGGTTATGGCTTCCGTGCCGGATCACATTTTGGAATGGCGGAAAAAGACCGGAGCGGATCAATGGGATGAGATGTGGGACGGAGTTCTGCACATGCCGCCAGCACCCAACAGACTGCATCAAAACATTGAGTGGGAGCTCGAGACATGGCTGCGAATGCATTGGGCTCAGCCCTTGGGCAATCGCGTTTACCACCAAATCAACGTGGCTCCGCCCGGCGGATGGCCAGACAAAAACTACCGGATTCCCGACCTGGTCTTGCTGACTCCGGAGCGGTTCCACATTGATCGAAACGAGTATTTCGAGGGGGCGCCCGCGGTGGTGATCGAGATTCATGCTCCGGGAGACGAAGCGTATGAAAAGCTCCCTTTCTACGCCGAGCTGGGCGTTCCCGAGGTGTGGATTATCCACCGAGACACTCGGCAGTTAGAGCTGTTCGTTTTGGAAGGCGGTGAGTACGTTCGGCACCAAGCCGGCTTCGACCGGTGGCTGCAGAACCCAGCGACGGGCATCCAGTTTCGTAGCGTTCCCGGCGAGAAGCTCGCGATTCGCCGCGGTGAGGACGAATCCAGTCAAGCCGAACTTCCTTCGACTCAGTAGTCGGGTCCGTCGTCGGATGAGCGGGCGTGAATTCTTTTCCGGCAATTCGCCGATTGTGGGGCAAGCGGGAATGCGTCTTCTACATATTGGAGGCTGAGCGTGATGGAAACCAAGCAGACGCAAAAGCGCGACAAACTCCGGGTCGCGGCCGTGCAGATGACGTACCGGCCGACGATTGAGGAGAATCTGGCAGCGATCGAGCGAGCCCTGGACATAGCTGTGCGGCGACGGGCGGACGTCGTACTGTTTCCGGAATGCGCAGTGACCAGTTACGTCTACGACTTCGACCAGTTGAAGTCGGCGACGATCCGCGATGCCCTGGACCGCGTCTGTCAGATGGCTTCCACGCGGCACGTGAACGTTCTGGTGGGCTCGCCTGTCTTTCGAGGACGCCGGCTTTACAACTGCCTGGTGGTCATCAACCGGGACGGCCGGATCACATATTGCTATGCGAAGTGTCAGCTCACGCCTCGCGACACCCAATGGTTCACACCAGGGAACGCGATTGCGTTGTTCGACGTGGATGGTGTGCCGGCGACGACGATCATTTGCCATGAGCGTCGCTATCCCGAGTTGGTTCGGTTGGCGGTCATGGCCGGCGCGCGGATTATCTTTCATCCGAACGCCGGCTTGGACCCACTTTCGGTTTCGCGCAAAAAACGCGGCGGACGCGACGGGATTCCCGCTCGAGCGTTCGAGAACGCGGTCTACTATGTTCGCCAACACGGTCGGACCTCAGCCCGAAGGCAAGTGGTCGGCGGGCGATTCCAAGATCGTGGCCCCTGACGAACGCGTGTTGGCTTTAGCCGACAACGAGACCGAGACTGTGCTGGTGGCAACATTGGACCTGACCAAAGCGAGTCGGGTCTACGCGGAACGCAGCCTTCAACGCCCGCAGTTCCTGCGTTCCTCGTGGAAAGCGATGGTCGAAGCCGTGCGTCTCCAAGCGGAAAAGAACGCTTTGAGCTTCTCGCTACCCAACAAACAGCTCTGAAACCCCTCGCTTTGCAGCGCGAGCTCCGATGGATGAGCTCGCGGCCAGGCGTCGCCGCGGCAAAAAAGCCGACTTTTGGGATGGTCCGGATGAAGCGACAGGTGGCCGTCATCGATCTCGGCGCTTTGCCGCAGTTTGGTTGCGAGTTGTGAGATGAGCCGTGCACGCTAGTCGCGGGTCAGGCCGCCCGACCCGACGCGAGCGCGCACGGTCTGAAACGCGATGGACGCTCAAAGAGGATTCGCGCCGAATCAAAAGGGATCAAGAGGCGTAAATTGTCGGCCATCGAGGGCTTGACAGGAGAAACCGGACTTTTGTAATGTCGTATTGTCGAATTTCAAAACGGTGCAAAGTGGTCTTGCCGTCCGAGCAAGCGGGGCAAGAAAGAAGCGGAGTGGGCACCGAACCCTATCGTCGAGTCATCTTTCGACACGTCAATCGTCTCTTCAGAAAAACCGAAATTGGGAGCGGCACGGGGGCACCACCGTCCGCAAACCAATTGGGAGAAACATCTGGTGGGGCGAACGGCTGCTCGGGGCCTGTTCCGAAAGATATGCCGCGCTTGGAGGTCGGAGGAAGCAGGACCGCTTGAGCAGTGGGGCAGCTCTATTGCTTGAATTTGCGGGCCAAGCGGTGAAATACCGGCGCCTGTGAGCGTCCGTCCCGCGTGGGGATATCGTTGCGGCCCTGTGATTGGTGCCGCGATGTCGCTACCGCGGCACACTTTCTCTTGATAACCGCGAAGGTGCTGTTCTGCGCCCTCGTGTGCTGCGTCAGAGCGAACCGTTGTGGCAGGTGTGATCACTCGGGTGCGGAGGTTCCATGGGTGGGTCACCATGGTTATTCCGCGAGTGGGCTTTGACAGCAGCGTCGCGTCGATGTTGTGTGCGTGTGTTGACATTGATGGAGTCGAGTGATGATTCGTCGTTGGTGGTTGGCTGGGTTGAGAGAGAAGTTGCAGCGGCCGCGAAAACGAGCGCGGCGAGGCCGAGGAAAACCCGGCGGGCGGATGGTTGGGGCCGGCGGTGGAATGGTTGGAGGACCGGACGCTGCTGGCTGTTACGTCCGCTTTTGACGGCGCGACGGGAATCCTGTCGATCGACATTGATGCGAACGACGCGGTCGCCGTGACCGTCGCGGGCGGCAACGTGAAGATCAACGGTGCCGATCCCGAAACAGGAGCCGTACTCGCTAGTTCGGTCGTCCAGATTCTCGTAACGGCCGTTGGCAATTTCGATAACACGATTGATCTGTCGGGCGTCACGCCGACCGACTTCACGCAGCCGGGATTCAACACGCGTCTGGTGGCTGGGGACGGGAACGACTTGGTCATCGGATCGGCCCTGGACGACACGCTGGAAGGAGGCGGTGGCAACGACACGCTGCGGGGGGGCTTGGGGGACGACAGTTATGAGTTCGGGCTCTACGCGCCGCTGGGCAGTGATACGCTTGAAGAGCTGGCCGGAGGCGGGAGAGACTGGCTGGTGTTCTTCAGCGAAGTGGGCGGGGTCACCGTTGACCTTGGCAGCACAGCGGCGCAGGCAGTGCACGCCAATCT
>JAADHY010000336.1 GCA_013151585.1 Planctomycetota bacterium | reverse complement strand
GTACCAAGCGGCCGGCACCGTCATTCCGGCTAGGGCCCGGGGTGGGGCGTCGGCGAAACGATGCTCGCAGTACTCACCTAACCCGTGGCCCGCCCACGCGCCGGCCACGACCGCCAGCCCGCCGAGAGCGGCAGCCAGAATCAGCCATCGTCGTCCGCACATGACGTTGCTGTCCTTTGTCAAAGCTCGATGCGGGCCCCCAGCAGTTTCACAAACTCGGCCAACCACGCGGGATGGGCGGGCCACGCGGGCGCAGAGACAAGATTCCCATCGACATAGGCTTGGTCGAGCGATACCTCGACGTATTCCGCGCCCACCGCCCGAATTTCCGGCGCGCAGGCGGGATAGGCAGTGCACTTCTTGCCGCTGAGAACTCCGGCCGCCGCCAAGAGCTGCAACCCATGACAGACGGCCGCAATCGGCTTGCCGGCGTCCGCAAAGTGCCGGACGACTTGCAAAACCCGCTCATTCAGCCGGATATACTCGGGCGCCCGTCCGCCCGGGACGACCAGCCCGACATACTGCGTCGGCTCGATCGCCCCAAACGTCGCGTTCAGCGTGAAATTATGCCCGCGTTTTTCGGTATAAGTCTGGTCCCCTTCGAAATCATGGACGGCCGTGCGAATCTGCTCGCCGGTCCGTTTGTTGGGACAAACCACATGGACCGTGTAGCCCAGCATTTGCAGGGCTTGGAACGGAACCATCAACTCGTAGTCTTCGACGAAGTCGCCAGCAAGGATCAGAATTTTTTTGTCCGCCATGGAAAGCCGCTCCTTTCTCCAATTGTCTTTCCCGAATGGCACAAAAATCGTCTGGTGTCTGGTGCTTAGTCACAGCAGAAAGTTTGGATTGCGCTGCATTGTGGTGCGGCCGTCCCGGCTGCTTGCTGCAAGCGAGACGTCTGCCCCCCCAGCGTTCCAGCCGGCCTACTTTTTCGCGTAAACGACGTGTTGGGTGGCGAGGTTGCCCACCGACAAACGCAAGTTCTGCTCCGGACCTCGTCTGCGGGAGGTACGGAACCACTAGGTGCTTCGCCGCTCCCGATTGTGGCGGACGCAGTCGGTCAAAGCAACAGTCGCTTGGCCAACCGTAAGGCAATGAGCACCGCCGTTCCGAGGAGCAACCATCCGAAACGATGTCGCAACTGACGCCCCCCCAGTCGCAAACTGGTGACTGCCCCCAACCGGGCTCCGATCGTGCCTCCCAGCAACAATGACATGACCAGCACCAAGTTGATGTTGTCGTGCCACGCGTGGGCGATCGTGGACTGGGCGGCAACGATCCACACGATCACTATCGTATTCAGCACCGCACGATGGGTCGTCAGGCCGACCAGATAGATTAGACTGGGGAGCAAGATCAGGCCGCCGCTGGTTCCGATCAGCCCAGCCAAGAAACCCACAGCCACCGCAAACCACGAGACCACGGGGATGGAGATGTCTTGTCCGTCCGAGTCGGGAAGAGTGGCGTAAGGAGGAATGCGCCAGCGACGAATCCAACCGCGAGGAATCGGACGGCGCCGCTGGGACCGGCGCACCTCCCACAGCGAAAACGCGCCTAACACGACGAGCAGAATCCAATAGAGCGACAGAACGACCAGTTCGGCCAGCGGGATTGACTGGCCATTCCAGGCGATGCGGCCTTGCTGTTTGGCTGCTTCCAGGAGCCGGGCCCCCCAGAAGACGCCGATCAGCAGGCCGAGGGCGATGATCAGAGGGAGACGCAAATCGGCTTTTCCCACGCGACGCGCCAGCAAAGAGGTCGTCGCCGGCCCCAAGACCTGGCAGGGGCCCGCCCCGACCGCCAATTCGATGGGGATTCCCAGGACAATGTTCAGAAGAGGAACCAGCAAAAAACCGCCGCCCACACCGAAGAGCCCCGACAGATAGCCCACGGCGCCGCCAGCCACAACGGCTCCACCAAGTTGTTGAAACGTGAGTTGACTGAAGCCCATTCGGGTGATCTCGCGACTGTCCGCCTCGGGCTGCGGCGACGGAAGACGGAGTCTGCGGTGTGCGTCAGATTTGGTAATCCGGGAAAATCGGTTCGTCCGGCGGCCGCTCGTTTTTCTTTTCCCACAAGTTGAAAAGCCAGTTGACCAACACGCCCCAAAGAACTGGGACGATCAGGCACAAGAGGACGAACAGGATTTTCCGGAGCAAAAACGGCATGGCAAAATCTCGGGGCAGTGAAAGTCCAAGAGCCGATTTAGGGCGAGCCGCTCCGACTGTCAAGCCTACCGGCCAGCAAGCCTCCTGGCTCGTTAATCCAAAGCGAAACGGCAAGTTCGGCATACAAGATCGAAAGAGCGGCCCTGCGAGCACCTCAGTGCGCGGAAGGATCAACGCGAATCAGGGCGAGCGCAGAAAAAGAGGCCGCCCGTTGCGGGCGGCCTGACCGGAGGAGAAAGGAGGGAGCATGGAGGTTGCACGCCGAAAGGGGAAGCGATGGCGTGCGGCGTTTGAGTTACTCTTCGGGTGGTTTGATTGGGAAAGGTAGAAAGCTCCGAAAGGGTGGTTTGCTTGGGTTCCGGTCTGTATCAATTCTGGTCCGCGAGGGTGGCTCCCTTGGGAACCAGCGGTCCAACCAGTTTTTCGATCCTGTATTGCGGTTTGCCTAGGGCATCGGTCGACGCAGTATCGACTCGTCCTTCGACCAACACGATGTCACCGTCTCTCAACTTCGATAAATCCGGATGGTCGGCCAACGTGATGTCTCCGCCGTAGGGATCGTCAGGATCGGGTTTCGCAGCGTACATCAGATGCCAGGTGTTATCGGATTCATCGTAGTCGACGATTCCCCGCAACCATCGATAGTTCTGACGATCGTAGGCGAAAGGATGTGGCTGGCCGGACGGCTTCGATTCCTGGACCGCGTCCGCATCGTGCGAAGAGGAGACGGACTGAAGCCGAATCGGTGTGACAAACGAATCCGTTTGCAGGTTCGGGTCCTCGTCGGCGGCGTCGGCCGGGATCATCTCGGCGGGAACTCGAAGGACGACGGGCTGAGGAGCGGCCGACAGGTCGTCGATTGCGTCGGTCGAGGCGGTTTGGTCGTCGATCCCCTGCAGTTCAATTGGCCCATCGCCGTTCATTCCCAGCGGAGACGAGAAGGGATCATCCTGCTGGCCGTTCGGTCGCGCTGAGGAACTAGGTTCGCCGGGGTCGCGGGGCTGAGGGACCGGGATGTCGGAGCCTCCCCCGCTACTGGGCTGGCCTGGACGAAACGCTTCGACCTGATTGCCTCCGCCTTGGTCCGACTGTTTCCATTGACCGGACGATGCCCCCGAGTTGGCCGAGGGTAATGGCTG
>JAADHY010000476.1 GCA_013151585.1 Planctomycetota bacterium | reverse complement strand
TGATTTACACGTCGATGGGTGGACTGCGGGCGGTCGTGGTCACCGATGTGACTCAAACGGTCATCCTTTTCGGTGGCGCAATCCTGACGCTCGTCTTGATCTCAATGCGGCTGGGCGGAGTGACGGCCTGGTGGCCGACTCACTGGCCGAGCGAATGGGAAGCGCCGGTCTGGGGATTCAGTTCGACGGCCCGCGTGACGTTTCTCGGCGCCGCCTTGGCCCAGTTCACTTGGTGGACGTGCACGGCCGGGTCGGACCAAATGGCGATCCAGCGATATTTGGCGACGCGCGACGCTCCGGCGGCCCGACACGTCCTACTGATCTCATTACTGGCCAACGTGCTGGTTTGCTTGATCCTGTCTCCGGTCGGTTTGGCTCTGTGGGCGTACTTCCGGGCTCATCCCGAGCTACTCCGGACGGGCCACACGGTCCTGCAGGACGCCGACAAGCTGTTTCCCCGATTCATTGAAGTCGGGATGCCGGCTGGCCTGAGCGGATTGGTGGTCGCGGGCTTGTTGGCGGCGGCCATGTCGAGCCTTTCGTCCGGGGTGAACTCGTCTTGTTCGATCATCACAGTCGATTTTGTGTCGCTTCGGCTGGCGCCGCAGTCGGGGCGAGCAGGACCACGTGGCGACCGCTCGGTGGATCTCGGTCTTCGTGGGACTGGTTGTCATCGGCCTGGCATCCGGAGTGGGATGGGTCCACGGCAACTTGCTGGAGGTGGCCTTCAAGGTCGTCAACTTACTGACGGCCCCTCTCTTTGGCCTGTTTTTCATGGCGATGTTTGTCCGCTGGGCGACCGGGCCGGGGACGATGATCGGTGCGGTTTTCGGAGTGGTGGTCGTCGTGCTGATCAACTATTGGGAAGAGCTGACTGGTTCGAAGGGGATCAGCTTTCTTTGGGCCATGCCGCTGTCGTTTCTGACCCAGATTTCGGTTGGAACGCTGGCGAGCCTGCTTCCCTTCGGCCGACGCCCGGTCGGAGAACCGGCAGTCGGCTCGTCGGATCTCGGCGAAGGAACGCCCTGACCTTGTGGAACGCTTTGCAAAAAGAAACGTCTCGGGCCCAATTACTTACCACGCCGTCCAGCCTCCGTCGATGACAAGGTTCTGGCCGGTCATGTAGCTGCTGGCGTCGCTGGCCAGGAAAACGACCGCCCCTTTCAGCTCGTGGGGCAGCCCCATGCGGCCCATGGGACTGTGTCCACACAGACGCCGCACCATCTCGCGGGGTGCTTTCGGCGAGGGGAACGGTCCAGGACTCAAGCAGTTCACTCGCACGCCGTCCCGGGCCCAGTAGACCGCCAGGTGTCGAGTCAAATGCAGGATGCCGCCTTTCAGTGTGTGATAGGCCACGGGACTGGCCGGACAGACGCCTTCGTAGGCGTCGGGGTACGAGCCGACCAGTCCGTACATTGAACCGAGCATAATGACGCTGCCCGTCGTTCCACGCTCGACCACGTGGTCTCGCAAGAGCCGAGCCAGCAGGAAATACCCGGTCGCATTCGCCAATTGCCGCGTGAACTGTTCGGCTGTGACGTCTTTCCAGTCCGCTGCCAGCGGTTCATGGCCATTGTTCACCAGCACGTCGAGTCCGCCCGCTTGTTCCACAGCCTGCTGAAACCCCTCTCGAAGTGAGGCCTCATCCATGTGATCCAGTCGAACCGCGCGATGCACCCTGTCAGCCCCGGCGGGTAACGATGCAGCCACGGCTTCAGCCTTTGCCAGTTCGCGGCTGCTGGCCACGACCGTCGCGCCGGCCTCGGCCAACGCCCGCGCCATCGCTCCGCCCAAATAGCCGCTGGCGCCGGTGATCAACACGCGCTTGCCCGTCAGATCGAAAAGCTGCTGCACAGTCGGTTCGGATTGTTTGTTGCTGGCCATTCCCGATCCGTCCCCGTCGTTCTTGTGTACCGATTCGAAGTCATTTATTGCCGGTAAGCTTCCACTGGCCGTCGTCGGCCGACGCCAACGCCGCTAAGTTGGCCTTGAGCGTCTGGATGGCTTCCTCCAGGCCACACGTCGGTTCGGCCTCTCCGTCGAGCATGTCCAAAAAGGCGTTGGCCTGAGCCACAAACAGGTCGTCACGCTGCAGCCCCTCGAACGTCTGTTCCTGCCACGGAGTGTCCGGCTCGGTCATCCACGCCCAACGGTGCCGGTGCAGCTCCAGACGGCAAGTGCCCTCGGTGCCCACGACCGTAATCGTCAGCTCGTTCGGCGCCTGATACTGGTTCAAACTGTAGGAAGCCAGCACGTCGCCGTGTCGCGCCAGCAAGTGGGCCGTGTCTTCCACCTCGACGCCCTCAAGGACCTGGTGAGCCGCATCGGCGATCAGCCGGTCGATAGGACCGACCAGCCATTGGACGGCGTTCATGGTGTGGGTCAGCGCATCTTGAATCGCTCCGCCGCCCATCGCTCGGTCGCGGTAATAGATTTCCCGGTACGCTGGCCGGTACTTCGGAAAATGCTGACCGGTCACGACGACCACCTGCACCGGCCGACCAAACCGTCCGGATCGGATTGCTTCCCGCATGGCGCGCAGCGCCGGATGATGTCGCAGCACATAGGCCACCGCCACGCAGACTTTGCGGCGAGCGACGGTCTCCCTCAGTTCATCGATGCCGTCCAAACCGGTGCTCAGCGGCTTCTCGATCAGGACGTGCGTCCCCGCTTCCGCCAACTGGATCGCCATCGGGATGTGCAAAGAGGCGGGCGTGGCAATGACAGCAGCATCAGGCGGATCGGCCAGCGCGGAGTCCAAATCGGCGTAGGCCCGCTCCACGCCGTATTGGTCGGCGATCCGCCGCCGTAACTCCGGATTGATCTCGCATAGCGACAAGCGAACGCGTCCCGTGCGTTGGAAGCACCGCAAGTGCCGTTCGCCGATCGATCCGACGCCGACGATCAGAACATGTTTCTCTGGCGACGTCATAGCAGCCCCGATGCTGAGTGTACCGTACGTTTCCCGGGAAGACAGCCCGTGGAGCGAGCTCGTCATTCGCGGAGGCCGGACGCGGGAGATGTCCCTTTTGGGCACCAAACTCTCGTAGCCCAACCGAAGACGGTTGCTCTACGCCAGCCTGTTGTCGAACGTGAAGCCCAGCGGAGCCATCTCACGCTGAACCTGCTCCAGTCCGTTCTTGATCATCACAATATCCGCCTGATAGCAGATAAACCGACCGCCCATCTCGAGCAGTTCCTGGGCTTCTTGGACCGATCCGACGGGATAGCCCCAGTGCTTACCAGCGCTGCGTGCGGCCTCGGCAATGCGTTGTTTCGCTTCGCGGATCCGCTCGTGGTCCATCTGGCCCGGGATACCGCTGAGGATCGAGAAGTCGCCCGGGCCGAACAAAAGGATGTCCACCCCGTCGACGGCAGCAATCTCCTCCACACGCTCCAAAGCCTCGGGCGTTTCGATCTGGACGATCAGGAACGTCTGCCGGTTCGCCTCAACGATGTAGTCGGCCAGCGGCATGCTCAGGTAAGGGGCATCCGGGTTGGCCGCGTCGATGCCGCGGCGGCCGATCGGAGCGAACTTTGCCCACGAAACGACCTCGGCCGCTTCGCGAGCGTCGTCGCAACGTGGATACATGATGCCTTGAGCGCCGGCTTCCAGCAGACGCTGCATGCGCATGAACTCGCCCTTGGCCGGGCGCGCGATGATGTCGGCCGAACCGACGCGCGCCGCCCGCATCAGCTCAGACGCCGTCTGGACGCTGTAAGTGTGGTGTTCCAGGTCCATCCAAATGCCATCGAACCCCATCAGGCTCGTCAGCTCGTACACGGACGGATCGATCAAGTGCAGCGTGGTCACCAAGACCGGCTCGCCCCGCGACAATTTCATTTTGATTCGGCTCTTGCGCATTCAAATTCTCCTGCTTCTGAGATCGCACCGTG
>JAADHY010000557.1:6318-8310 GCA_013151585.1 Planctomycetota bacterium | reverse complement strand
CAGCGTCCTGGTCGGGTCTGCCGAGGCGTGCACATCATCGGGCAGACGTATCCCACCTCTTCGGGCGGGTTGTCTGCTGCTGATTGGTTTTCCGCAGTGCTCCGCCCGCCGCTGGCCGAAATCCAGCCAAGCCGCTGAGCGGCGCCGAGCGCGGCGATCAACGCCGATCCGGCGGCCAGGAACAGCCCGACGTTCACCAGACTCCGGACCCACCAGCGCGATACCGACGAAGTCTTCCTCGCTTTCTCCGGTTGTTCACACGGAGTGTCATTCGATGATGTTTTGTCAGCCGCGTCCACTTTGCGGTTTCCGGGTGAGCGTTCGCCACCGGGGGGCGTCGCCGGTTCGGCCAGGATTTCTTGGGATTTGTCACACATGGCTCTTCCTGTCCTCCTTTGGGGATCGCCAATAAGCCTCGCCCCTTTTGTTGCCCTCCTCTCGGGCCGCATCCTCTCGGAGAAGTGTGGGACTTTGGCACCCGAGCCGTCCGAGCACCCGCCGTGGCGTATTGGCGGGCCAACTGTTACGTCAGGCACCTCCGACCGGAACTCGCAGAAACCGGCTGCGCGCGTCAGTCGGATTGTCCCGGGCTGCGTGCGGACACATCCGCAGTTCCGGTCGTGCAAGAGACTCACGCAGCGCCGCGAGAAAAGCCATTTGGAAGCAGGGCCACCGAAAATGGGCCGACGAGCCTCGGTGGAAACACGCCTCGGCTGAATACGGGGCCTCACGGCTGGTCCAGCGATCCGGCTGCGGCCTCGGGAAGCCCTTCTCGGCGCATACTGCGAGAGTGAAAGACGGCGCGCTTATGTCA
Organism: Planctomycetota bacterium; assembly: GCA_013151585.1. Lineage (GTDB taxonomy): Bacteria > Planctomycetota > Planctomycetia > Planctomycetales > Planctomycetaceae > JAADHY01. The sequence goes on along the minus strand of JAADHY010000557.1, from coordinate 7,496 downwards.
GCCAGATGCAGCAGAGAACGTGAACAGATCGCGCCGAGGTGTTGAGCGATTTGCCAGAGTGAGGAGCAAGAAGAAGGTCGGCGGTCGGATCGAGCGCGGCGGAGCCGTTCAGAGCCAAACTCGGAGCGATCAGGGACGCGTCGCGCAGCCCCGGTGTCATCCGGTTGTCCGTCGGCACGGCCGGGAGCTCCGGCACTCCACAGCATGCGCAGCGGCACTCGGCGACAGCGTCGCTCGTCCGTTTCGCAGACTCTCCACGATCAGCCTCATCACCAGCGCAGCAGTCTCGATCCCGCACCGCGGGGGCGGAACGGCAGCAGCAAGCTCTTTCCGAGCTGTGTATCTTGCCGTTTGTTTCGCAAAGCAAGTTCGCTCGAACATTGCCTCGGCAGCATGAACCGGCCAGCACGGAGGACGTCATCGCCTGAGCCGCCAGGGCGACGGCCAGGATCGCTGAAATCCACTTCTTGCTGGGCAATAACCGAGCCATTGCTTGTGTTGTCGGACAGGAGTTTTCGCTGCGTTGGAGAAATTACGGGGACCGGCCCGCTCAGGACGTTAAGCGTCGTCCGAGCGATTTGTCTCGTGACACTTTCGCCGGCCGCACGACGGGGCGGCGTTTTGCCGGCGCGGATCGGTCCGATCCTCCTCTCATTGATCGGATCAACACGATTGGAGAATCCAACATAATTGTCATCGCGTCCGGAATTGGCCGCCGCAACCGGTCGGGACAGAGGCTCGCCACAGCGTTCGAAGAAACCCGATCGAATGACGTCCGCGAGGCGAAATCCTTTGCTGGCCTGCGAGAAATCTCCCGAAGACGTGTTCGAAACGGCACGGCTTGTATCAAATCTGCCTCAGTGCGCGAAGCGGAGTTTTGGCATCGGACTGGGGGAAACGGGCGGCGGATCACGGACGTGCTCTTCGTTTCGGTTTGGGGCGTGCTCCGTACTGAGACTCGATACCGGAGCGTTCGGCTCGCGTCTCGGTTGCCGGCAGAGCTCACCTTCCGACTCATGAACTCAAATGGCAAATTAACGGGACCAGAGAATTCCGAGAATAGCGGGAAAACGCGGTGTAAAATCACTTTTTTCCCGCGGCACAGCCGTGGGGAAAAGGGACCTAAGCTGCTGCCACGATGGTACATCAGACAAAGCTCGTTGCGAGACAGTCATACG
>JAADHY010000557.1:6003-6310 GCA_013151585.1 Planctomycetota bacterium | reverse complement strand
CGCTTTTCTTTCCCGCGGATCGCAAAATGAGCTTAACGATGGTTGCCATTTGAGTCCTGAAGATGAAACGTCTGTCGCGGTCGCGGGTGTCGCGGGCCTGGTGTATATTCGGGTGGGAGCAGATCGTGCAGATCATGTCCGCCCGGTCTTGCTCAATGCGCCACCGCCTCCTCAATGCGCACGGCCTTAGCGTCAAACCGCTTCAGGCCGATAGTGCCCCCGCGGGGCAGAGAACACAAAATGTCAACAGCCCCAAAAGCTTCGGATTTCAATAAAATGAGCCCCAACTCAGGTCGACGAAAATGGA
>JAADHY010000557.1:0-5997 GCA_013151585.1 Planctomycetota bacterium | reverse complement strand
AAAGAGGACCCGATCAACCATGGACGAAGTTTACTCAATTCCGGGATTTGCCGATCCGGTCAGCTCTTGGACCCATTTGATCGGAGCCGGAGTTTACGGAATCTTGAGCATCTGGCTGTTGCGTCGCGGCCGAGGGCGGCCGGGGCGAGTCTTTTCGTTAGGCGTTTTTGCTTTCACGTGCGTTTCGCTGCTGGCGATCAGCGGGGTTTATCACTTGCTTGGGCCGGGCGCGGGGCGCGATGTGCTAAGACGGCTGGATCATGACGCCATTTTCGGCCTGATCGCCGGAACATTTACGCCCGTTCATGCCATCCTTTTTCGCGGGCCGCGGCGGTGGGCTCCGCTGGTCGTCATTTGGATTCTTGGCATTACCGGCATCACTTTGAAGACCATCTTTTTCGCGTCGATCCCCGAATGGCTGGGATTGGCCTTTTACCTGACGATGGGGTGGATGGGTTTAGTCTCGGCGTGGATGATCGGGCGGGAGTACGGCCGCGCCGCCTTACGGCTCCCCGTGGCCGGAGGGGCGGCATACACGGTCGGAGCGGTGTTCGAGTTTGCTCGGTGGCCCATTCTGGTTTACGGTGTTTTGGGCCCTCATGAGCTGTTCCACATTGCCGTGCTCGTGGGAATCGGCCTGTTCTGGAGTTACATCTATTCCTTCGCCGACGGAAACACGGCGGGGTTGCGTTTGCCCGCCAAACCGCCGGCTTGATCGCCTGAAGCGTTCCTATCGGCCGAGGGTGGAAAGGGGCGGTTGCCGAGGATGGGAGGCAAGCCACACCGGATAGGGGTTGGGCGTCCGGATTCTCTCAGTCAGAGGGACCGCCGCTGACTGGCTCTTGGGCATTCTTCGGTGCGCGGCTGTCATCACGCGAGCGTACTCAGTCCATTCGGGACTTTGCGGGCTTTTGAGGTCCCACCCCGATCGCAATGCCGGCTCACTCAACGGCGTGCCTGGGCCACAGCTTTCCTGTTGCCGGGATATTTTTCGGGCGAATCATTGGAAACTTGCTCTCAGTCGAAATCAAGGCGGGCCCAAAATAGCCGTTCCCGGTCGCCCCGAAGCCGGAGGCCTTCCAGCAACACTTCCAGATCAGGGCGCAAGAATTTGTTGTGGCGCTGACGGCCGTTTAATCGCACCACAACCCGTTTCTCGAAATCGATCAGGTCGGGATTAAGCCAGATGGTAGTCCGGTCGGTTCCGCAGCGGAGTTGGATAACGTTGCGATCGGTGTCGCCGGGAGCCACGCGAGCTTCAAGCCTCATGGGACGCGGTGCTCCGGAACGTGACGGGCGCGGCACCGAGCCGGGCGGCGACAAGAACGCTTTGGGAAAGCCTTCCACCCGCAGCCAGAAGAACCGATTGTCAGTGGGACGCAGGGTTCGTACTTCGATTTCCTTGGGGAGCTGCGGACGGCGGTGGAGGTCCATCCAGTCGAACAGGTTGTGAATCTCTTCGTAGAACCACTCGTGGCCGCGTCCGACGTATTCGGTGAAGATCAAGTCGTAGCCGTACTTCAGCATGCGGTTCAGCACGAAAGCGTTTCGATCGAACTTATCGCCGTCGCGCTCTCCGCTGACCACATACCATCCGATGGGTTCGCCGTTCGACGTGTAGTACTTGCAATAGCCGCCGATTTGGCCAGCAATGGGGATGACCCCGGCGAACAGGTCCGGATGACTCATGCCGATATCGAAAGCCGCGTCGGCTCCCATGCCGTGCCCGGCCAGGAAGACGCGATCCGAATCGATGCGGAAGCGTTTTCGAGCGTCGCGGAGGGCCTGGATGACCTTGTAGTGGGCCAGCGGGCTGTAGTCGTAAGCGTCTTGACCGTCCAAGGCGTATTCCGGGGCGATGACAATATAGCCGCGCCGCTGCGACTGGAGCGGGCGATCTTTCGAGCCTCCCCACCATCGCAGCTCTCTCTCTTCTGGCTGTTTGGCGGCATGCAGAGCCACGACGGCAGGGTAGCGGTGATGAGGGTGATATTCGTGAGGTAACAGAACCCAGTATCGGACAACGATCGGTTTCCGATCGGCTGTGGCGGCTGACGTGGGCACTTCGATCTGCACGGGCACGCCTGGTTCCGTCATCGGCGGCTCCAATTGTGGAGGCAGGAGCGGGATCAACCGCAAAACGGTTTCGAAGCCGATCCCTTCCAATCCGTGTAAGGTCGCCAGCAGATGCCCTCGTTCCGCTTCATCTTCCGATCGCAAATATTCGAGCACGCAAAAGCGAGCTTCCCAGAGTCGGATGGCGGCGTTGAGGTCCGTGACCGCGTGAGCGCTTCCAACGACCCAGCCGGAAAAAGCCAGAGCCAGCTTTTCCGCCGCCGACAAAGTGGGGTCGGACTGGAGTTTCAAGAAAGCGTCGAGCCGGCTGAGGCTTTCATAATTCAACTGCTCGATCACTTCCGACCGCATCGGCGCCACGGCCTCCCGCTGCTTCGGGTCGGTCAGTTGGGCCTGCAGCTCTCCGAGAAGCAGCTTGCAGGTTTCAATTTGCTGGCGGCGTTGTTCGTACTCGTCGATCAGCTCTCTCACCTGCCGGAGTACATCACCGCTCAGATTCGTTGACGGGAACTGACGGGCGGCGGTGTACGCCAAAAAATGTTGTCCCGCTCGCTGACGCTGCCGCAATTCGCGGACCAGACGCTGCCCCACCAGCTCGCGAACCTGACCAGAGAGCTCGTCGACCCGGTCCTTGAGCTCCGGAAACTCTTGCCGGATCGAGGTCAGTTCGCGCTGAGCCTGAAGGAACATGCCCGCTTGCAGATAAAAGCGGGCGACGGCCAGGCGATCCTGCGGATTGGACGGGTCGATAGCGCGGCGAAGGATCTGGTCGAGTGTTTCGGGCGGAAGCGACGTGGTGGCGATTCCGTACTGCCAGGCGCAGTTCAGCGACGTGACGGTGACATATCGGGGATGCAGTTGCGTGATGCCTTGAATGACGTCCATCGGACCATTCGGGGTCTGCAACGTCACCCGTCGCCGGCCAAATTCGTCGAACGGCGTGACCGTCAGGAAAGCTCCGACCGATTGGACTACGCGCGCTTGGCTCGTCTTTTTCTGGTCGAGCGTAAATGTCTCATACAAAGACAGATCGGCGTCGTAGTTGACTTCGAGGACCTGCCGATTGGGCACGAAGTACCGCTGAAGGCCCGTTTCGATCATCAGGATCGGGTAGGAGACGATCTCTGCCGGTCCGCGCTGGATGACCGTGTTCAACGACTGAATGGGGACCGGAGTGCCGCTGATGGTCATCCCGTTCTTCAAGTGAACTTCGCCGGCCTCCAACGGGAAAGGCGGTCCCCCGTTGCTCAGACGAAGCAACCAAACGGTGATGAAGACCAGAGACAGCGCTGCGGACCGTCGCATCGATCGGCCTTCCGTGAACAAAGAAAGGTATCTAAATCGTCGAGGCTTGTTTGTAATCATCCACAGGGTCGAAGATACCGTGCCGACGGGGAACGAGGGCCGCGTGGCCGTGGCGACCAGCCACCGTCGAAGGTCTCGTAGCTGTTTTCCGGTGAGCCGACAGTAGTGGCACTGGCCACAATGCTGATTGGCCACCCCCGGCCGCATCGGCCACAATGCTGCGTTGCAACTTTCCCCTGCGAAGGGCTAACCTGCTTCTCCGTTGCCCGAAAGTCAACCAACGCGTACGGCGGTGCCCCCTGGGCACCGGAGAAAAGGGGACACCGCTCTCAACTGTTTCCGTACGCGGCGGACCTTCCCCCCGGATACTTTTAAAGCAACGCGGCGGACTCCGCTAGCCCGAACTCAGCTTTTGCTTGATCAATTCGATCAAGTCGGGCAAGTACAGATAACCCGCATAGATGATGCCGCCGATGATCGCCAAGTAGAGGATAAGGCTGAAGAAGCCGAGCGTGCCTTGGAAGAGTCGGATCAGCCATCCCCATCGTCTGCGGAACCGTTCGGCTCGGTCAATTTTCTTGTACATGTTTTTCATGTACATGGACCGCGCCGCCTCCAACTGAGCAACGCGCTGAGAGACGACGTCCTCGAATTCTTCGAAATAGGCCAGCGGCATAAACTCCGTGTCTTCCGGTCGCTTGGCCTGCGCTTTGGGATCCAGCAGCTCGGCCCGGATTCCGCGCAGGACCTGGGACGTCGTCATTTTGCTGACGACCATCTTGCCCTTGACGTTGGTGTACTTGACGAACCACTGTTGTTCTTTTTTCTTTGCCCCGGTTTGAGCTGCATCTTCGGCCGAAGTGCGAGGTGGGCCGGCAGGTACCGCTGTCGCGGCCGAGCCCGGGACGTGAGTGGTTTGGGGAGCCGTCGGGCGAACCCGACTGGTTTCCACAGCGCCTTCGATGAAGGTCAAGGACGGATTATCCAGATGAAGACTTTCCAAATCGGAGATCAGCTCGTCCCAACTGGAATACCGGTACGCGGGGTCCTTGGCGATCATTTTGTCGATCATCAAGTCCAGACGCTCCGGCACCTCGGGGTTCAGCTTCCGGGCGCGGTCAAACCGGCCCTTTTCTTTGTTTTGGATGAGTTCGACGACGGTGTCACCGCTGAAAGGAAGCTTGCCCGTCAAGAAGTAATAGAGCGTTATTCCTAAAGCGTAGATGTCGGCTCGGTGATCGACGTTCTTTGCGTTTCGGGCCTGCTCCGGAGCCATGTACAGCGGCGTTCCCAATCCGGTACCGCTTTGCGTCAGAGACATATCCTCGTCGCCCAGCGCTTTGGCCAGCCCGAAATCAGAAAGCTTCACGACGCCTTTTTTCGTGACGAGGATGTTGTCTGGCTTGATGTCTCGGTGGATCAAGTTCAGCTCGTGAGCGTGTCTGAGCGCGTCCGCGCATCGCAGGATGACGTGCAGGGCATCTCCGACGCTCAGCCGACCCAGCTTGTCCATCCAGTCTTGCATACTGCGCCCGTCGATGTACTCGATGGCGACGAAATGCAAGCCCCGGTGAGCTTCGGCCGCGTACACACGGACCGCGTTCGGATGGTCGATCTTGGCCATCGACCGGGCTTCGCGCAAGAAACGTTCCACGAAGCCCGGGCGTTTGGCGAGTTCTTTGGAAAGGACTTTCAGGGCGACGTCGCGATCCAGGCTCACCTGAGTGGCCAGGAAGACCTCACCCATTCCACCCTGTCCCAGCTTCTTGCGGAGTTTGAAATCGCCGATCTGGGTGACTTTTTTCGGTGCCGGTTTCGGAGCGGCACCTTGATTTGCCGCCGTATCCACGGATCGCCTCGTTTGGGACTGCTTCGATGTGATTTTCCCCGGCGATCGCTCAGAGGACCGAGCAGAAGCCGGGCCGGTTTCCACCGTTTCGGCGAACTGGCTCCCAGGTTTGTCCCCTGAGATCACCGTTTCTTGCAACTGGTCGCCCGCTGCATCCGGAGTGGTCGGTTGGGAAGAAAGGGGCCTGCCGGCCTGAGACCCGGGATGGGCAGAATCGGGTTCGGCCATGACGAGCTCCCGCGGCTGACACCAGCAATCGATGCGTACGTATATGTCTCCGGCCGGCACGCGCCGCGCCGGACCGGTTGGTACGCTACGAGTCAGACTCTAGCATCCTACCACGGAAAGTCAGCTCCGACAAGTAGTTTATACGCCTCGATGTACTTGGCGCGGGTCTTGTCGATGATGTCCGGCGGCAACTCCGGAGGCTCACTGGCCTTGTCCCATCCAGTCGTCTCGAGCCAGTCCCGCACGAATTGCTTATCGAAGGACGGCTGCGGACCTCCCGGCTGGTAAGAATCGGCTGGCCAGAAGCGTGAACTGTCCGGGGTGAGGACTTCGTCGATCAGAATCAGTTCCTCACCGGACCGGCCGAACTCGAACTTCGTGTCGGCGATGATGACGCCACGCTCGCGGGCATATTCCGCGGCCTCAGCATAGATGGCCAAGCTGCGGCGCTTCAGCTCCTCCGACGTCTCCTCGCCCACCAGTTCGCACATCCGTTCGAAGGTGATGTTAATGTCGTGCACCTCGGTTTCTTTGGTCGC
>JAADHY010000189.1 GCA_013151585.1 Planctomycetota bacterium | reverse complement strand
ACAACGCTCACTTTTGACCCGGCGGGGCCGATGTCGTCGGCGGAGATTCCGGTGGCGGGGGCGGAGCGGGCCGTCGAAGTGGAGCGGAAGCACCAGGCGGTCACCGGATTGCTCGCCACTCGCCAGCTTGACGCCCTGCTCATTCAGCGTCCCAGCAACTTCGCTTGGTTCACGGCGGGCGGCGATTGCACGCGTGGTTGCGGCGACGCCACGGCCGCTCTGTTTATTACTCCGCATGCCCGTGTCTTGGTGTGTGGCAACGCCGACACCGGCCGATTGTTCGAACGCGAACTGCCGGGTTTAGGTTTTCAATTGAAGGAACGGCCCTGGTACGAACCTCGGCACGTGCTGATTGAAGACCTCTGCCGGGGCCGACGTGTCGCCAGCGATACTGGTGTCCGAGGCACGACTGACGTTTCATCACAATTGGCCGCTCTGCGGTTGCCGCTTTCCGACCGAGAATGTAACCGCCTGCGCGAATTGGGCCGGATTCTGGTCCACGCTCTGGAAGCGACCGCTCGCAACCTGCAGCTTGGGCAAACCGAGGCGGAGATTGCCGGAGAACTGGCCCATCGACTGATCCGGCGTTCTGCCCGGCCGGAACGCATCCAGGTCTGGGGCGACGGCATCGGCCGGCGGTATCGCCATTGGAGCTATGCAGAGACGAGCATCGATCAATGGTGTGTGCTTTCGGCCATCGCCCGTCGGGACGGGATTTGTGTGGGAGCGGCTCGAACCGTCTGCTTTGGGGAGCCTCCGCAAGAAATTCTCGGCTTCTATCAGCGGGCGTTGCTGGTACACGCGACCGGGATGTTCTTCAGCAAGGTCGGGTGGGAGCTGGGCGAGACGTGGGCGCGGGTCGAGCGAATCTACGAGAAGTTCGACGTAGCCGAAGAGTGGCGACTGGCCGACCAGGCGGACGTGATCGGCTACGAAATCAGCGAGGCGGCGGTCGTGCCGGACAGCCGTTTCCGCTTGGCGGCCGAGATGCCCGTCTACTGGCATCCGACGGTTGGTCCTTGTCTGGTGGCCGACACGATTCTTGTCGGAAGCCCTCGGACCAAGAGCCACAAAGGATTCGAAATCCTGACTCCGCCCGGCCGATGGCCAACGGTGAAGGTGGAAGTGAAAGGGGTTCCTATCGTCTGCCCGGCGATTCTGACCCGATGATTTCGGGACCCCGGCCTATCCTTCCCAACAGCCATTTCGGATTTCTTTTGCTGCAAGCGCTTGTGGAATCACCACTTTGCATATTGGCACAGCGGTCTGGTTCCGGCTGGCCAGCCGCGAAGGCCGGCGGAATGCGGCACACCCCCCGCTGTTGACGGCAACCGCTCACAGATTTGGGACACGGCAAAGCCCCGTGGCCGGCGCTGCCAGCAGGGGCGCCCCCGTTTTGTCGCGATTGGTGCTACCATCGGTTTGCCGGGGATGCTACGATCCGCTCACCGGGGAACCGCCGCGAAACGTTCGGCAGAAGCTGGTAACTTCGGTTACGTTGCACGAAAGTGTGGTGCATCTCATGGCGATCCTGCTCGTGACGGACGTGCTTCTTGTGTATGACCGTCCATCATGACCCAGGAGCGCCTTTTTTGCTAGGATGCCTCCTCTCATCCCCCTTATTGGTTGCGGCCGAGCATGGCAAGGCCGCGTCACGAGCATCACGAAGGAGACACGGTCTCCAGCCGCAGCTTTCGTGGATTCGCCGGATGGCGCGAATGACAGTGTAGAAAAAAGAGAATGATTACGATTGTCGACTACGGCATGGGGAACCTACGCAGCGTCCAGAAAGCCTTCGAAAAGCTGGGCGTGCGAGCGGAAATCACGAGCGATCCGGATCAGGTCGCTCGGGCAGAAACGCTGGTCGTTCCGGGCGTCGGGGCCTTCCGCGACGCCATGGACGAACTGCGGCGGCAAGGTTTGGTCGAGCCGATCTGCAAGCACATCCAGGCGGACAAGCCTTTCCTCGGTATCTGTCTTGGGCTGCAGCTTTTGTTCGACGTCAGCTACGAAGACGGCCAATGGGAAGGCCTGGGCATCGTACCGGGCAAAGTTGTGCGGTTCCAGAACCAGCCAGGTTTGAAAGTCCCCCACATGGGCTGGAACAGCCTGAAAGTCGTCGCGGAATCCCCGCTGCTGGAAGGTGTCCCGGATGGATCGTATTTTTATTTCGTCCACAGCTACTATGTCGTTCCGGAAGACCGCGAGGTCGTCACGGCCGAGACGGACTACGGCGTCTGGTTCACCTCGATGATTCGGCGCGGAAACTTGTTCGCGACTCAGTTTCATCCCGAAAAGAGCCAGCGGCTTGGCCTGAAGCTACTCGACAACTTCGCGAAGCTGGCCGCGAAGGCCGATTGAATCACGGGAGTATCGTCTCATGGAAGTTCTTCCCGCCGTCGACATTCGCGGCGGCCGCTGTGTTCGGCTCCGGCAAGGCGATTACGCTCAAGAGACGGTTTTCAGCGACGATCCAGTGCAGATGGCTCGCCGTTGGGCGGACGAGGGCGCGGAGTGGCTCCATCTGGTGGACTTGGACGGTGCGCGGGAAGGCCGCCCCGTGAATCACGAAATCATCGGCCGCATCGTTCGCGAAGTCGGCGTGCGGTGCGAGGTGGGCGGCGGCATCCGCAGCGAGGAAGCCATCCGGCGGATGTTGGAGCAGATCGGCGTGGAGCGGGTCATCATCGGCACGCAGGCGCTGAAGCAACCGATCTGGTTTCGCGAAATGGTGGATCGGTTTCCGGGACGACTGGTTCTGGGCCTTGATGCCCGCGATTCCTTGGTCGCCACCGAGGGCTGGCTGGATGTTTCCCAAACGCCCGCTCTGGAACTGGCTCGCCAGTACGTCGGGCTGGACTTGGCCGCCCTCATCTACACAAACATCGCTTGTGACGGAATGATGCAGGGCATCGACGGCAGGACGCTGGACGACTTGGCTGCTTTGGCCGACCTGGGCTTCCCCGTGATCGCCTCCGGCGGCGTAACGACTCTTGAAGACGTTCGGCACCTGGCGCAACTGGCCCGCAAGCATCCCCACCTGATCGGGATGATCATCGGCCGCGCTCTTTATGAGGGAACGGTTTCCCTGAAAGCCGCCATCGAAGAAGCCGCCAAGGTCCAGCCGTTTCCGCCGCGCTCCTGATGTTTTCAGGGCAACCGTTCGCGAGGTGAGATGCAGCGCAGACCCGTGGCCGATGGTGTCAGCATCGGCAATCGAGCCTCGTGACTGGTGCTGCAGAAATCGGCTCACTCGGGAAACAGGCGCGAGGGCCTTGAGAGAAGTCGACCGCTTCCGTCACTGCCACGAAACTTCCGTTGCCATCGGGAGGATTTCTTCTATCTTGGGAACGGCTACATTCCAAGGCGGCTCTTTCGGCGGGCCACTCGATTGCGGCGGAGACGACTTGGTAGCGCGCTTGCGTCTGCCGGGAGGGCCCGATACGCTGGCAACGCTGCGGCAGTAAGTTGGCTTTCCGCAGTCCCTATGAAATGGCATCTTAGGTAGGTTCACGCAGAGGGAAGGGAGGAACGATAAGATGAGTCCGCGACGAATGATCCTGGCGACGTTGCTAGTCGGGTTGGTGATGACGACTGCTGTGAGCAAGGGTGATCAGACGGCCGACCGTTCGACGAAGGTTCGATCTCTTCCCAAAGAGACCAAAGCGCAGCGAGACGCGCGGATGCGCTGGTGGCGTGAAGCTCGATTCGGAATGTTCATTCACTGGGGCTTGTACGCGATCCCTGCCGGAACCTGGAAAGGGAAACAGATTCCGGGCATCGGCGAGTGGATCATGGACCGAGCGAACATTCCGGTCGAGGAGTACGAGAAGCTGGCGGCCCAGTTCAATCCGATCAAGTACAATCCTGCCGAATGGGTCCGCATCGCGAAAAACGCCGGGATGAAGTACATCGTTATCACATCGAAACACCACGACGGCTTTTGCTTGTTCGACAGCAAAGCCACCACTTACGACGTTGTCGACGCCACGCCGTACGGAAAGGACCTGTTGAAACCTCTTTCCGAGGAGTGCCGGAAGCAAGGGCTGAAGTTCTGCACATACTACTCGATCATGGATTGGCACCATCCGGCTCAGATGCGGGGCAGCGAGAAACGATACAACCCCACCAAGATGCGCCCGGGGCGCAAACGGGAGTACATGGACTACATGAAGCAGCAGCTTCGCGAGATCATCGAGCAGTATGATCCGGCCGTCTTGTGGTTCGATGGCGAGTGGCCGGCCTGGTACACCGAGGAGGACGGACGGGAAATCTACACCTACGTGCGTAGCCTGAAACCGTCGATCATCATCAACAACCGAGTTGGCAAAGGCCGCAAAGGCATGGAAGGGTTCAATAAAGGCGACCGACAATACGTGGGTGACTTCGGGACGCCAGAACAGCGCATCCCGCCCACCGGGCTGCCCGGTGTCGACTGGGAATCGTGCATGACCATGAACCGCACTTGGGGCTACAAGAGCTATGACCACGATTGGAAGAGTGCCGAAACGCTGATCCGAAATCTGATCGACATTGCATCCAAGGGAGGAAACTACCTGTTGAACGTTGGCCCGACCGCCGAAGGACTGATTCCACAGCCGTCTGTAGAACGGTTGGCACGGATCGGCCAATGGATGAAGACCAACGGCGAGTCGATCTACGCGACGCAGGCCAGTCCTTTTGAGAAGACCCCATGGGGACGCTGCACGCAGAAAAAACTGGCCAACGGAAACAGGCGACTCTACCTCCACGTCTTCCATTGGCCGAACGACGGAAAGCTGCGCGTCCCGACCAGCGCCGGCAACCCACAGGCGGCGTTCCTTCTGGCGGGCAAGAAGCCGCTCACTTTTGAGCGACAAGACGACGCGGTCCTCATTTCGGTCCCGCCGAGTGCGCCCGATCCGGTCGCCACCGTGGTGGTCCTTGATGTGAAGTAGCACCGGAAACCGCGACATGACGTCCGGCCTCCGGAACAGAGACGGGAAAACGAGACGAGGAGGCCAGAACGTGGCCTGTCGGCCACAACCCGAATACATTTTGGACCGTAGGCGAACGCGCTGTGGCTGGTAGCCGAACGCACCAGCTATCCGGCGAATGAGGAAAACGGCTCGACTCGAGCCACGCAATTCAAAGTCCGTGATGGGCCAAGGCGGAGGAAGAATGATGGACGCATTGGAATGCATTCGAACGCGACGGAGCATCCGCGAGTACACGGAACAGCCGGTGTCGGAGGAACTGGTCGAGCAACTTCTGCGGGCGGCGATGATGGCCCCCAGCGCGCGCAATCAGCAGCCGTGGCATTTCGTGGTCATCGACGACCGGCAGCTCTTGCAGCAAATCCCCGATTTCCATCCCAACGGAGCCATGGCGGCCCAAGCTCCGCTCGCCATTTTGGTTTGCGGAGATGTAAGCTTGGAGCTCTCACCGGGCTACTGGCCGATTGATTGTGCAGCGGCAGTACAAAACCTGCTGCTGGCCGCCCACGCACTCGGTCTGGGAGCAGTCTGGACGGGAGTGTATCCGCGCGAAGAACGCATGAACGGGTTCCGAAAGATGCTGGGCCTGCCAGACAACGTCATTCCCCACACGTTGATCCCGGTCGGTTATCCGGCCGAGCGCCCGGCCACTGAAGATCGTTACCGTCCGGACCGCGTTCATCGCAACGGCTGGGCATAAAAGTCGCGAAGTTGTCACGACGTCGGGCAATAGACGCTCATCGGTTTGAGATCGCGAACAACGTTTGCGCTTTGTTCGCAGGGATGGCTTCCGGTCGGAGAGCCCTCAACCGCTCGCCTGCGGTGGCCACTGACTCCCGAGAGCGGGAGAGAGGACGTAAGCTCCGGTGTCGAAAAGCCATGGAACAATCCTGTCGATCCAGTTTCGACAGTTGCCGGCGCGAGACCGGCTGTGGATTTCCCATTTGAGCAAGGCGATTCCCACACGATCCAAAGAAGGTTTGATAGGCTTACGTCCTTCCGGCGCCTTGTTGCGATGCCGAAGAGGTACGTCGAGGCGGGAGACGCAACGAGATGCGAAGTTGGGCTTCGAATCTTTCTATTGTGCTCGGCCTCGCGCTGGGTGGGATCGCAGTCATTGTCGCCGCCGAGCCGCGTCTGCCGGAGGCTTCGCCGATAGGTTCCGCGAAACGGCAAGCCGTCCTGACACGAGTGCACCGTCAGTTTCGCCTCGCCGATTTCTTCAAGCCGAGACGCGGCGACCCGATCGATTTCAACTACTATCTCAGCCCTTTGATCTGCCAGGAGATCGTGGACAAAAGCGCGGGTCGCGAGCGATTTTTCGGCACGGTAGTTCGAGACGGGTCGAATCGGTTTCACGTCGAAAGAGGGCGACCGACCGTCTACGCCGAACTCCGAAAAGTCACCGTGAGAGGAGTCCAGCGGGATCAGCTTCTTTTCGTGTGGTGTTACGGTGTTTCCGCAAGGGGCCGCCTAAAGGCCCAAGGGCTGCGAGTCACGCTCGACCGGGAAGGGTACCCGGTGATCATGGAAGTGCTGGTGGACAGCAGCGGGCTCCGTCTGGTGTTCGTCAGCTCGCGGCTGGAGAACGCGGCCGCCCGGCAGTTCGGCCGAGCTTTGCGCGGATGCCGTTACGCGGTGGAGCGGCCGCCCGAGGAGCATCCGAATCGGCTGGTGGTGCGCGCCATCGACGACGGACCGGCTCCCATGGGGCCGTACGTCTATCTGGATGCAGCCTCGCGAGATGTCGTTAATCTGCGCTGCCGGTGCGCCTCGCTCCAAGTTCAGCAGTTCCGAAAGTCAGTCGCGTACCGCTTCCTGCCTCTGTCAGACCTTAGACTGCTGGGCTTTCGGATCCACTTCGCCACGGGAACCGTTCAATACGAGGTCGGGCCCCGGTCGGAAGAACCCACCGCCTGCCGGTCGGATCAGTCGCGAGTGTCCGCGTTTGCCTGCGACCGGTGGCTTCGTTTACCGTCGTCGTTTTGACACCTTCGATGTCAACAGGCCGCCGCGGTGATGCCGAACAGCTTCGGCTGGCGTCCGCGTCAGGCGGTCGGTTCATCGCGATCGGTGGGCGTCCGGTTTGTCTGTCCCGTCGCCGAACAGCTCTGTATCCGGATAGAACGCATACCATGCGAACCAGAAGGCATACATCCATCGGACGTTCGGATCGGCTCGCTCGACACGCAACGATCGGGAGGCAGGGTCGTAAAGTACGATGAAGCTGGCGCCACCGAGTTTCTGCCGGAGCCGGAGCACTTTCTGCTCGGCTGAGAACGCCGAGACCGGATAGGCGCGGGCTTTCGAACCGACCCAAATGCCAAGAACCGGCGTCTTCAACGGGAGGCGTTTGTCGATCGGTCTGGCGGGAAACATCAACCGATTGTGACGAAAGTACATGGCGTAGGGTGATGCCGAGTAGACTCGGCGAAAGCCCGTCTCCGTCGACAAGACGAGCGTTTGCGGATGTCGAGCCTTCCAGTCATCCCAGGTCGTCAGCTCGCACGGAAGGACCTTCAGACGCTGGCCGGCCTTCTCGCCGCTGACCGCTTGAGCCATCATTTGCGACCAGAGGCTCTCCCGCCCCGACGGGTCTCGGTCGTAGAGAAGCACATTGCTGTTGTAGAGCAAACCGGAGATACCAAACTCGCGTTCGCCGGACGGCGTGCGTCGGTCGAAGACGGCGGCTGAATCACACAAGGGGCAATACGTCACCAACAGCGGAACCCCCTCGACGCGGTCGTTGACTGCTTCGTGCCAGTCCAGAATCCGCAGGGGGTACGCTCGGGCCTGTTTGCCGATCCGTACGCCAATGACACGGTCTTTGGGCTTCAGGTAGGTCGCCTGATCTGGCAGAAGGAAGCGCGGCGCCGTGAGCGACGGGATACCATCCTTGCCTGGACCGCCGTGACGAATCTCATTCGGTGGGATAAGCGATCGACTCAGGTCAAACCCGCCCAGTCGCGGAGAATGGCGACGCGTTTCCTTTCGACCTGCGACGCTTTGGGCTGACGAAGGGGGCTCTGCCAGCGCCGAAGGACAACTCCCGGCCCCGCTTCCGTCAAGCAGGCCCCACCCAACGACCGTCAAGAGGATCAGCCCGCCGACTCGCGGCGATCTCCGGAGAGGAAATCCGCTCCGTTCCGTGCGAGGCGAGGAGTTACAATCGCCCGCCGCTTCGTCCGCTGACGGGCCCCTCTGCGCTGACTCGTGCGGGTCCCTTTCATTTGTTCCACCTTTTTGCGGCAGCCCGGACATTTTCGCAGGTGGTCTTCCACCTTGGCCCGGAGCTGCGGATCGAGTCGGCCGGAAAGATATGCGGGAGCATAAGCAAGCACCTCGGCGCAGGTCATTTCCCCGGACCGAGTGGCCGCGCGATGCGTCGGAACACTGCGGACGATGACCGCCGCGATCAAGACGGCTCCGGCGACTGCGACCGCCGTCTGGACCAAAGCCGCTCGTCGCCGATTGCGCTGGATCACTTCCAGCATCCGACCGATCTCGCCTTTCGGACATGGTTCCCAGCCGACCTCCCGTTCTTTTTTTTCCGACATTCTACTGGCTCCCTGCACCGGACGGCATCGGGCGAACGACGACCGGCAAGCCTGGAACTTTATCGCCCGGTCTTCCAATGATTATCGACAATCGTGCCAGCCTTCGTCTGTAAAACGCCTCACAATCGGCGCGACCTTGTTGGCTGTCCGACTCATGCCGAAGCCAGCGGATCTCGGCGCAGTCATCGCGTTCCTGTGCCAAGATGCGCACGGTGCGTAGGTTTTCTTGTGGATGGGGCACGAGACAACAATGTCTGGGAGCGTGGATGGCTCCACGATCCGAACGCTGTCGTTCTTCGGGAAGAATGGCGACTGTCGGACGCTTTGACCGCGGCGTGATCAACAAATTTGGATGCGGCCAACAGGCCTCGTTTTGGCTCTTTTTCCGCCAATACCGCTTGATGCTCGGCGCTGACGCGATAAACTGATGCCCATAAATCCATTCTGTGATGCCTGGCAAGGACGCCGCCGTGGCGTCCCCTCTCGCTCGGTCGGTCTGGTGGAAGGAGCGAACGGATGGCGACCGTCGTCAAGAAGTCCCACGAACTGACGCTGAAGGACCGTCTTTCCCGACTGAACTTCACGCAAGCTTGTAAGTTGCTCGGCGAGGAGGGAGCCAAGCTGATCAAAGCCGGCGGCCAGTACGATATCGACGTGGAAGACCAGGTCTACTTGGGCAACGATCTGTTTCGCCTCAGGCTGCCGGGAGACCCGCCCGACTTCGAGCCGGCGATCGTTACGATCACGTTGATGGCCGAGGCACGCAACCGGCTGCACTGGAACTGCACGAAATGCGAAACCGTGTGTCGCCATGTCGGAGCGGCCTTCTCGCTGATTTTGGAGGAAAAAATGGCGCTCGGGCTGGCCGCGCCACCGCCGGAGCGCAAACCGGTGGAAAGCCTGAGCGAGGAGGAGCTGATCCAGCGGGCACTGGCTGAGCGCGAAGAACGAGCGCGGACGGAACGGATGCGTGTTCGTTCGCTGGACCCATCGCGGCCTTGGACCGACTATCTGGTGACCAGCGCCGTCTCCGGCAAAACCTATCGCGTAGCTTTGCGCGGCGAAGAGCGAGGAAAATCGTTTTGTTCCTGCCCGGACTTCCGCACCAACACGCTGGGAACGTGCAAACACATCATGCACGTTCTGCGGAAGGTGAAGCGGCGGTTTCCGGCCAAAGAACTGAAGAAGCCTTATCGCCGGAAGCACTTTTCGGTCGCCGTCGACTATGGCGAGAAGCTGTCGTTGCGGCTGCTGACGCCGGAGCGGCTCCAGCCGGACGTGAACGGTGTCATCGGCCCGATCCGCAACGTACCGATCGAGGACGTCCACGAATTGATCCGGCGCATCGCCAAGCTGGAACAGTTGGGCCATGACGTGACGGTCTATCCCGACGCGGAAGAGTACATCCAGCAGCGACTCTTCCAGGACCGGATCCGCGACCTCGTCCAGGACATTCGCAAAGACCCGGCCCGACATCCGCTCCGCCAATCCCTGTTGAAGGTCGAACTGTTGCCTTACCAGTTGGACGGCATTGCCTTCGCCGTGGGAGCCGGACGGGCGATTCTAGCCGACGACATGGGCCTTGGGAAAAGCATTCAGGGTATCGGCGTCGCCGAGCTGTTGGCCCGGGAGGCGGGCATCCGCAAGGTCCTGGTCATCTGCCCGGCTTCGCTCAAATCCCAGTGGCGGAACGAAATCTCCAAATTCTGCGAACGTGACTGCCAGTTAGTCATGGGCAGCGCGAAAGTCCGGGCCGCTCAGTACGACAACCAGGCATTCTTCACCATTTGCAACTATGAGCAGGTACTGCGAGACTACCTGGCCATTGAACGCGTCAAATGGGACCTGATCATCCTGGACGAAGGCCAACGCATCAAGAACTGGGAAGCCAAAACCAGCCGGATCGTCAAGAGTTTGCGGTCCCCCTTCGCGCTGGTGCTCTCCGGCACGCCACTGGAGAACCGTTTGGACGAGCTGTATTCGGTCGTGGAGTTCATCGACGATCGGCGGTTGGCCCCCGCTTTTCGCTTTTTTAACCGCCACCGCGTGGTGGACGAGAAAGGCAAAGTGCTCGGCTACAAGAACCTCACCGAACTGCGGGAGAATTTGAAGCCGATTCTGCTGCGCCGGACTCGCCAACAGGTCATGAACCAGTTGCCGCCACGCACGACTGAAATCATCCGTATCGCTCCCACCGACGAACAGAAAGAGCTGCACCGTGCGCACATGCGCGTCGTCAGTTCGATCGTCAACAAGCGGTTCCTGACCGAGATGGATTTGCTGCGTCTCCGTCAGGCTCTGCAAGCCTGCCGCATGGCGGCCAACAGTACTTTCCTGGTTGACAAGCAGGAGCCCGGGCACTCGTCCAAACTCGAAGTTCTGGAAGACCTCCTCGACCGGCTTTTCCAGGAAGAAGGCCGCAAAGTCGTCCTCTTCTCCGAATGGATGACTATGCTCAACCTGATCGAGGGGATTCTGAAGAAACTGAAGCTGGACTACGTGCGTCTGGACGGATCGGTTCCCCAGCGGCAGCGCCAGGCGTTGGTCCATCGGTTTCAGAACAATCCGGACTGCCGCCTATTTCTCACGACCAACGCCGGCTCGACGGGCTTGAACCTTCAAGCGGCGAACACCGTGATCAACGTTGACCTGCCTTGGAACCCGGCCGTCTTGGAACAGCGCATCGCCCGAGCTCACCGCATGGGGCAGAAGCAGCCGGTGCAGGTCTATTTGTTGGTGACCGAAGAAACGATCGAAGAGAACCTGCTGGGGACCCTCTCGGCGAAGCACGAGCTATTCCTGGCCGCTTTAGACCCGGATTCGGACATCGACCAGGTCGATATGGCCAGCGGACTGGAAGAACTGAAGCGGCGATTGGAAGTGTTGCTGGGCGCCAAACCGGAAGCGGCGAAAGACGAGAGTGTCCAGCGGGCTCGTGCGGAAGAAGCGCGGCGGCTGGCTCACCGCCAGAAAGTCGCGGAAGCGGGCGGACAGTTGCTGACCGCCGCCTTCCAGTTCTTGGGCACCTTGATTCCCGAAGCCGACGGAACGGACTCCTCAAAGCCGGCCGCCCCCAGTCCCGCGGCCGACGAATTGAAACGTCTGCTGGGCGAATGTCTGGAAGAGAACGAAAACGGCCAGCCGCAGCTTACGATCACATTGCCCGATCGCTCCGCGCTGGACACTCTGGCCGAATCGCTGGCCCGACTGCTCTCCCTGCGCCCACCCGCGTAGGCGATTTCATGTTCATGAGCCGATGGGCTCGCCGGAGCCGCGCGTCCGCGGCTGGGAGGTCATCGTTGTTGTAGCAGACGGGGCGAAGCGCTTCGTTCAGGGCGCGTCGTACGACCGAGTGACTCGGACGGCCACGGCCGCCTCGTTGTGCTCTTGCCCCTGCGGCATGGACACAGCTCGTGCGACACAAATCGGCAGCGCCCGCATGGGGCACACCAACCCGGTCCGTCAACCGGGGAGACTTTCTTGTGGGGCGTATGTCGCGCGATTCTTCGCTACCGCATCAGGCCAAAGCCGTAAAATCTTTCGCACGGGCCACAGATCGTCGAATGTTCTCGTCCCGACACGTGAGTGCGTCTTGCTCCACCTCATTTCGTCCAGGCTTGTTCACGGACAGAGCGCGTCAAGCGTCAGATCATCGCGCTCCCTGCGTTTCACAACGACAGCACAAACTCGGCTAGGTCGCGGATTTCCTGATCGGTAAGGTTTCGGCTTCGGGGACCTTGCAGCCCGTGTCGGCCCTCGCGGAGGAGCTGGGGGATCGTCGTGTAGCGGCCGTCGTGGAGATAGGGAGCCGTGCGCCAGACTTCGATGAGCGTTGGTGTGTCAAAGCTCAAATGCGAGTCGGACGGGGCGGCGGTGCCGACGTTGTGCCGCTTGCGATCTGTGTAAAGCGGCGGCGGGTGGCATCGAGCGCAGCCAATGCGCGGGCTGAAGAAGAGTCGCCTTCCCCGCTGAGCGGCGGGGCTGAGTTCTCCCTTCACACGGTGCGGGCTGACGACCGGTTGCAGCGATTTCAGATACGCGTCGATGGCAGCCGCCTCTTCGTCCGGCCGCTCCACAAACAGAATATGAACCAATCCAGAACGCACGGCGTGTTCCGCCGTCGGTCGGACCCCTGTCGCCATCGAAGGGGGCGTGGCATGAGCCAGAAGCAGGCTTTTCGTGTTCTTGGGATTGCCGGCGCCGTCGTTCAGCAGGTCCCAGTTCAGCGAGTCGGTCCGGGCGTCCGGATGGCAGCTCGCGCAGCTTTGCCACCGCTGGTAACAGATCGTGGCATCGTTGAAAAGCAGCTCGCCCCGCCGCTGCGGTGTCAGCTTCGGTCGCGGGCCAAGGGCCAGCGTCCGAATCGTTTCGACGGGATCGCGCCCGCTCGGCTGAAACGCCGCCAGTCGCGTCGCCCCTCGCGAGGACTCTTCTGGTTCTTGCTCTCGACCATCGCCGTCTCCTTGCTGATCGGACGTCGCATCACCGTAGAGGGATTCGGTTTCGCGCCGGACGGGAGATGCCGACACGCTCACCGCCACCACTTCGTCACTGAAATAGTCCGAGACAAAAACGGTCGACCCGGTCGCAGCGAGCCCGCGTGGTCCTTTGCCGGGCAACGGAATACGTCGCCAAAGGGTCGCTCCCAGACTCAAGTAAATCGGCCAGACGCCCATCATCGGGGACATGGTGCGTCGCGCCTCGTCGCTCAGCAAATCGCGCCGCTTGATCACGGCCAGTTCGTGCGTTCCCGCCAAAGCCACGCAAACAAACCGACCATCCGGCGTACAAGTGATTCCCCACGGATTGGCGGCTCCGCGATCCAAATCGTCCAGGCCGATCGTCGCGGTCACCTCCTCCAGGGTGATGTCGATGATGCTGACGACGTTTGTGTTGATCCAGCCCATGTCGACGCGGAACGGCATCTCCTGAAAATTGCCTTGAAGGTGCGTCACGAAAGCGTGTCGGCCGTCCGGAGATACGCAGAGCCCCCGCAAACTGTGGGAACCGTTCGGCAAGGGGATGGCGGAGACGCGCCCCGTCTTCCATTGCACCGCACTCACGATCGGCGTCACTTCGCCAGTGATGGGCACGTTGGTGCGCATGTTCGCCAGATGATTCGCGACGAGCAAAGTTCGGCCGTCCGGCGTCAGGTCCGCGGCGATCGGCTCCCGCTCGACACTGATCCGTCGCACCGTCCGGCCGGTCGCCAATTCGATCACCGAAACGTCGTTGTCGAACCGGTTGCAGACAAGAAGAAACCGGTCGTCCGGGCTGAGCACCGGGCTCATCGCTGTGTGCCCGGCTCGGAACTTCGCGACTCGGGCCCCTGTCGACGAGTCGATCACGACGACGGGACTTTCCGGCGCGGCGCAGGTCACGATCAGCCGCTCGCCGTCAGACGTGAGGGCCAAGCCGGTCGGCGGAGCAGGCATTTCCAACCGCCGCACGACGCGACCGTCCGGCACGGACACCACCGCGACCTGCCGAGCGTCCTGACAAGCCACGTAGAGCCAGCGACCGCTCTTCGCGACCGCTAAGGCGACGGGGCCCTGGAATTCCGAGCCGAAACAGGCCTCCAGCACGCCTATCGACGCGACCATACCGAACAACACCACCATCCCGAACCGACGTCGACCGATTCGGGCTCCATTGCCGAAGCTATCAAGAAAGAGCGTTTGCATGGGACCATCTTAACGCAAGCTCCTCCCCGCGACCAAGGCGGAAATGGGCGGTCGTCCGGCCCGGCGACCAAACCAGCCAGCGGACAGCCGAACGCCGGAGGCTCGCTTGACGGAACCGCAACCGGCTGGTACTGTCTGCCATTCCAACACGGCAAGTCCGACTGCGTTTCGTGGAATTTCCAGGTTCGCGGCTGCAACCTCTTCCGCATAAGAAGGTTGCGGCGACAGAGTTGCTGCAGACGGGCTCGGCGGCTGTGCGTCTGTTCGCAGGGAGATTCGAATCGTGCCTTACGATAGCATCGTGTGCGTCAAACAGGTGCCCGATACGGCCAACATCACCTCCGAGGCGATGAAGCCGGACGGGACGGTCAACCGGGCCGCGTTGCCCGCCATTTTCAACCCGGAAGACTTAAACGCCTTAGAGACGGCGTTGGAGGTCCGGGACCGGTACGGCGGCACCGTCACCGCCCTTTCAATGGGGCCGCCCAAAGCGGCCGACGTCCTCCGCGAATGCCTCTACCGGGGCGTCGATCGCGCGATCCTCCTGACCGACCGCCGGGCTGCCGCCAGCGACACGCTCGCCACCAGCTACATCCTCAGCCAAGCCATTCGGACCATCGGCCGCTTCGACTTTGTCTTTTGCGGGCGGCAGGCGATCGACGGCGACACCGCTCAGGTGGGGCCGCAGTGCGCCGAGAAGCTGGGCATCCCGCAGATCACTTATCTAGAACGGCTGGTTCACGTTTCTGACCACACGGTTCGGGTCCGCCGGAACACGGGCAACGGCTGGGAGATTGTCGAGGCCGACCTGCCGGTGCTGATCACCGTGATGAACACGGCCAACGAGCCGCGGCCGCCGGCGGCCAAACGAGTGATGCGGTTCAAGCGGGCCCGGGTCGAGGCCGAAGTCGTGACCGCGGTCAAGAAGGAAATGTCGGGAGCCTCGCCGGAGGAAATCGAGGCCGAAGTGGCTCGTCGGCTCGAAGAGTTGAAGGCCCGTGGTTTGCTCATCGAACAATGGGACTTGGATAAGATCGGGGCGGACCTGAGCCGATGCGGCTTGGCCGGATCGCCGACCAAGGTGTTTCGGGTTCAGTCGATCGTGTTAACCAAGGAAGGCTACACCGAGATTCCACCGACAGAGGAAGGCGTGCGGCAGCTAATTCACGAGCTGGTCATCGATCACACGTTGGGTTGAGCGGGAAGAGCGGCGTTGCCGGGCAGTCCTGCGGACGTCGACCAGAAGGCTGAGTCCCGGCCGGAGCCACACTTGGACTAGGGTCACCGACCCAACGGAACGCCGATATCATCGCCGAAGAGAAAAACGAAAAGACTATGATCGAAGTCAATCGCCAAGGGGAGGTCTGGGTCTTTGCCGAACAGGAGGACGGTCGCCTGAACGACGTCGTTCTGGAGCTGCTCGGAAAGGCCCGCGAGCTGGGAGATCAGTTGGGCGTCTCGGTGGCGGCCGTCTTGCCGGGGCAAAAGGTCCGCGATCTGTGTTCGCCGCTGATTCAGCACGGAGCCGACAAGGTCTATCTGGTTCAGGACGACCGTTTGGGCCACTACCAGACCGGGCCGTACGCCCGCGTTCTATGCGAGCTGGTCCAGAAGTATCGGCCGCAAATCGTGCTCTATGGAGCGACGGCATTGGGGCGAGACTTGGCGCCGCGCGTTGCCTCGGCCATGCGAGCAGGCATGACGGCCGACTGCACGGATCTGGAAATCCAAGACGTCACCGACCCGCGCACCAAGACGTTGCATGAAAAGCTCCTGTTGCAGATTCGGCCGGCCTTTGGCGGGAACATCATCGCAACGATTGTCAACTATGACCAGTGGCCGCAAATGGCGACGGTGCGCGAGGGCGTGATGCCGCTGTTGCCGCCGGACCCTTCGCGCAACGGCGAGATCGTCGAAGAGAAGGTCGAGCTCGATGAGACGTTGCTGGCTTTGCGGTTGATCGAGCGGCACGTGGAGCCGCGGAAGGTGAACCTGAAAGGGGCGCGGGTGATTGTCGCCGGCGGCGGCGGCGTCGGCAGTAAGGCCGACTTCCGACTGATTCACGACCTGGCTTCGGCCATCGGCGGGGCGGTGGGAGCCAGTCGGGCCGCGGTCGACAGCGGTTACATCGGCAAGGAACACCAGATTGGACAGACCGGCACGACGGTCCGACCGGCGCTTTACATTGCCGCCGGCATCAGCGGGGCCGTGCAACATCGAGCGGGAATGGAAGAGTCGGCCAAGATTATTGCCATCAACACTGATCCGGAGGCGCCGATCTTTTCGGTCGCCCATTACGGGATCGTCGGGGACTTGAAAAAGGTCATCCCCATGATGATCAAAGCCCTCAAGGAACGGCGATGAGCTTCGGACGACGGTCGGTCCTAAACGATCGGGATCGCTGGCCCAAAGACATTTGAAGGTTGCGGAGGTCACTCGTGGCAAACTTCTTTTTGGATAATGAGGACATCCTGTTCCTCTTTGACCACATCGACCTGAAGGAGCTGGCGCGAATTCAGGAAGAAGATACGGACAACGGCGAGGCGGACTATGTGCCGGTCGACGAAGAGGACGCGGTGGACAACTACCGCCGTGTCCTGGAGATTGTGGGCCAGATCGCGGCCGAAACGATCGCTCCGCATGCCGAACCCATCGACCGCGAAGGCAACACGCTCAATCCGGACGGCACGGTCACGCTGCACCCGCTGGTCCGCGAAAACCTGCGCCGGATGGCTCAGGCCGACCTGATGGGCTTCACGCTGCCCCGTCGCTACGGTGGCCTGAACTGCCCGATCCTCATCTACACGATGGCGACTGAGATCGTCAGCCGAGCGGACGGTTCGTTCATGAACCTGTTCGGCTTGCAGGGTATCGCGGACACGATCAACGCGTTCGCCAGCCAGGAGATCAAGGACGAGGTTTTGCCGCGGTTTGCCCGAGGCGAAGTCACCGGCGCGATGGTTTTGACCGAACCGGATGCCGGCAGCGACCTGCAGGCCGTCCGGCTGCGAGCCTACCAGGACGAGGACGGCAACTGGTACTTAAACGGCGTCAAACGGTTCATCACGAACGGCTGCGGCGAGATTCTGCTGACGCTGGCTCGCAGCGAACCGGACATCGCCGACGGCCGCGGGTTGAGCCTGTTCATTTCGGAACGGTCCGAGAAGATCCGCGTGCGACACCTGGAACACAAGCTCGGCATTCACGGCTCGCCGACCTGTGAGCTAGTTTACGACGATGCCCCGGCGCGGCTGATCGGCGAACGCCAACGCGGACTGGTGACGTATGTCTGGGCGCTGATGAACGGAGCCCGCGTCGGAATCGCCGCCCAATCGCTCGGCATCGCCGAGGCCGCTTACCGGCTTGCTCGCACCTACGCCCACACGCGGCAGCAGTTCGGTGGGAGCGGCTGCCGGCGGTGGCCGAGATGGTCACCGACATGAAAATCGCCATCGAAGCCGCTCGGGCCCTCACCTACGAAACCAGCCGCGTGTGTGACATCGAGAACAATACCAACCGCATCCTGGAAGGACCGCGGAAGCTGGACCCCGCTGAGAAGAAGCAGCGCCGTCAGATCGCCAAGTCCTGCAAGCGGCTGAACAGCATGCTGACGCCTTTGGCCAAGTACTATGCCTCGGAGATGTGCGTCTCCGTGGCCAACCTGGCCGTGCAGGTTTTGGGCGGGTCCGGCTACATGCAAGACTACGCGGCGGAACGCTACCTGCGAGACGCTCGGATCACGACCATCTACGAAGGCACCAGCCAGTTGCAGATCGTGGCCGCCGTGCGACGGGTAACCACCGGCACGCTGGACGCGTGGGTCGAGCCGTATGAACGGGCTGAGTATGACGATGCGGACTTGAACCAGATGAAGCAGTCGTTGCTTGACGCCCGGAACCATCTGAACGAGGCGATCGACTTCGTCAAGCAACGATCGGCCACGTACATGGACCTGTGCGGCCGCCGGCTGGTGGATGCCGCGGCGATCATCATCATCGGGCACCTGCTGCTGGATCAGGCGAAATCCAACGAGCGGAAGCAGCACGTGGCGCGGCGATTCCTAACCTCTCAGTTGCCCCTCCTGGACATGTCGTGCCGGCAAGTGCTTTCGGGCGATACGTCCGCACTGGACCAGTACGAACTGCTGGCCGGCCCGGTGCCGTCGACAGCGTAGGTCGGCGTCGCCTCGGCTATTGCGCTGCTCATGCCTTCGTGACCAAGGCTCTGCCCCCATCACGATCGACTTAGCTACTCTGTATTGAGAGTGTTTGCTCTTCCCCCGGTTCGGCGCTTACCCAGCCAAACCGCCAATGTACAGCCAGCTACACCTGCAGAGGCACAGATTGCGTACGATCGGACAACGTGCCACCGGTCGTGTCATTTGCCGGTCGGATCAGTAGCGAGCAAGGCGGCTGCGGTAGACAGGAAAATGATCGCCAGACAGCGCATGAACGGCAGCGGACGAGGACCGCAATTGGACGCAATCCCAGCCAACCCTCCCAACAGCGAAGAAGCGGTCACGCCGGTGATGAGTTGATGTACGAACCAGTACGACTTCCAGTTATGATGGGCCTCTTGGTCCACCTGAGTTTCTATGACCGGGTTAGGCGCGTAGAACCAGACCAACTCCAACGCTGCGGCCAGGGCTCCGCAGTAGAAAGCCCATCGCAACAGACCCGCGAGGACTGCCCAACGGCGAGGCATGGTTCAAATCCCGTCGCGTCGCATCCCGGCATGCCAGCAGCCTGGTGACGTGCTTCTGCTTGCACCCTCTTGGGGCCGATTCAAACGGGGCCGTCCGAATCGGTGCCTGATATCGGAGCAATCTCGTCCTTGGCGGACGGAGCCACCCGAACGACCAAGACGCCGGCCGGCACGCCAATAAGGCCTCACGAACACTCCATCTCGCGACGGAGCTGTGCAATTCACCACGGCATTGTCCGCTCTTTCGCCCGGGGCAACGGTTGACTATGCGACACTGCTACCAGATCTGGATCTCGTATTCCAGCTCAACCCCGAACTGACGCGACACTTCGTCCTGAATCAGCTCGCACAGCTTCAGCACGTCGTCGGCGGTCGCGCCCTCGTGCGTGATGATGAAATTAGCGTGTCGGTCGCTTACTTCGGCACCGCCCACCCGTTTTCCCACGAGCCCGGCGTCTTCGATCAGCGCGCCGGCACTCACCCCGCGAGGGTTCTTGAAGATGCAGCCGGCCGACTGAGACGACAAGGGCTGGCTGGATTTTTTCACGATCCACTGTTTTTTCAGCCGGCGGGTGATCTTGTCGGGATCGTCCGGCGACAGCTCAAAGGTACCTTCCAGGATGACCGGATCGGTGATGCTGCTGTAGCGGTATCCAAAATCGAGTTCATCGTCGGAGCGAGTGCAGACCTCACCGGTCGCCGTCAGCACCAGAACGCTCTTGACGAACTGACCGATGTCGCCGGTTCGCCCCCCTGCGTTGCCGCGCAAGGCACCGCCGACCGTGCCCGGAATGCCTACAAGCGTCTCTAGCCCCGCCAGTCCCTCGCGCACTGTCTCGGCGATCAATTGGGACAACAAAGCGCCGCAACCGGCCTGAGCCGTTTCTTTGTTGACCGAGACGCGGCAAAACTCCTCAGCAGTCAGGCGGACAACGACTCCCCGTACGCCTTCGTCTCGAACGAGCAGGTTGGAACCGCTGCCCATCACTCGCAGCGGAATCTCTTCCTCCTGGCAGCGTTGCACCAGCCGAATCAGCTCGTCTTGTGTACGCGGTTCCGCGAAATACTCAGCCGTCCCGCCCACTTTCAGCCAGGTCAGTGGAGCGAGCGGCTTGTTTTTCTCCAGAATGTCTTTGAACTCGTCCAGTGAACTCATGTGGTATCCGTGTGATATCCCCTGCCCCCATCGTGATCACAACATCTCCCGGCAACGCCTCATCCTCTAAAGTTGCGATGGCTTGGTCAAGGGAAGAAACGAACCGCGCACCGGTCCCGTTGTGGGTCGCGTGGTCGGCCAGCGCGCGCGACAACCGCCCGGCCTCATCGCTTGGCTCTTCCCGAGCCATGTAAACCGGAACCAGCAGCACTCGGTCGGCGGCGGCAAGACTTTCCGCAAACTCGTGCATCAAGTGCCGCGTGCGAGACGCCTGATGGGGCTGAAAAACGCACCAAAGCCGGCGTCGGCCGAACTGCGCGCGAGCGGTTAGCAGAGTCGCTCGAACCGAGGTCGGGTGATGAGCATAGTCGTCGATCAGCGTAACGCCTCGCCAACTTCCGACGACCTCGAATCGGCGCCGCAGACCGCGGAACTCCGCCAAACCTTCCCGCACCGCTTCGGCGTCCACGCCCGCATGATGGGCCAACGCGGCCGCCGCCAAAGCGTTCGCCACGTTATGCTCACCGGGCACGGCCAGCGAAACCTCGGCAAAAAACCCGCCCTGATGGAAGATGCGAAAACGCGTCCCCCGCTCCGTCTGTCGCAAATCCGCTGCCCACCAATCGGCCTCGACGGCTGGATCGAGCGAAAAGGTCTCGACGCGAGCCGGCGAATGTTTTGCAGCGACCACCGCCGACGGACAATCGCCCCGCGCCAAGACCAGACCGTCCGCCGGCACGCGCTCCGCAAATTCAGCAAAGGATGCCTTCAACTCGCTCAAGTCGCTGTAACAGTCGAAGTGATCCGGCTCGACTCCCAAGATGGCAGCGAGCTGAGGCGACAGGTTTAGGAAGTTCCGCTGATACTCGCAGCTTTCCACGACAAAATGCGGCCCCTGGCCGGCCCAGCCGCTGATGCCGCCGTCGACCAATTCCGCTCCGATCACCGCCGACGGCGACAACCCCGCATGTTGCAGCAGCCAAGCCGTCATGGCAGTGGTCGTGCTCTTGCCGTGCGTCCCAGCCACACACACGCCCGCTCGACCCTGCATCAGATGTCCCAGCATCTCGCTGTAGGACATCTGGCGGATCTCCAGTCGCTCGGCCAAGCGTCGTTCTGGGTTTTGAGGCCCCACGGCCGGACTGTAGACCACAACGTCGACGTCCCGAGGCAAAAAGCCGTCGCTGTGCCCCTGGTGGATGCGTAGGCCGCGCCGTTGCATTGCTTGCAAGGCCGGTGAAGGCGGCTGGAGGTCGGAGCCAGTGACGGTCCAACCCAGATCGATCAAATACTCGGCTAAAGCTTTCATCCCAGAACCGCACACGCCCACCAGATGCGCGGAGTGCCAACGTGTGTCGAGCAGGTGCGGAGATAGCAGCCGCCGATGCCTCAGACCCGGCGCAATTTCAGTGCAGATCATGGCCTTCCTACTTGACCGTTCACGAGCAGCAAGCCGTCCAACCTTCTCCGGCAACGACCGAACGTCCGAAGGATTGTATCGGTTGGGAAGTCGTAACGACTTCACGGGCTGTGCGCATCAAGTGGCGTGCGCGGGCATCCGCCCGGCGCTGGTCCGAGTCATGACGATCGTGAATATTGGAACCGTCCGGCAAAAGAGGTAAGTTTTTTCGATTGTAGGG
>JAADHY010000281.1 GCA_013151585.1 Planctomycetota bacterium | reverse complement strand
ACATCAAAGCGTACGAGAAGCTGCTGCCCCGCCATATAGAGGTGGCGTGGCGGGTGATTCACGACAGTCCCAAGCACAAGTTGTCCGGCGCCAAGACCCTGCTGCCGCCCCTGGCCGCGCTGGGCTTCCGTCCGCTTCGCGAGACGCTCCTCGACAATGTCCTCGAAGCCCGGCGCGATCCGCTCGAACATCCCGCCAGCCAAATCATGATGGGCGCTTTATGGGGAGGGAACTGACAATGCCCGCACCCGGCTACGGCCATACACAAGAACAGACCCCAGGGCCCGGGCTCGGGCAAGGCCCCGTCCAAAAACCCGGTCACAGTCTCGACAACAGTGTGCAAAAGGCGCTCCAGTACGACCGCGACTTTTTCAGAACGCCGCGGGCCTCCCGGATCATCCCGCTCCTGGAGCAGGCGGTCGAGAAGGAATCGACCCAGGACGAGAGCGAACTCGAGATGGAGGAAGGACTGCCGGTCGATGCTACCGAAATATCCCTCGCGGATGAAGACGACATGGATTCGGACGCCTCGTCTTCCCCGGATTCGGGGCCGCAATGGGTCACCGCGGACGCATCCTCTCCCGCGGATGAATGGCGATGCGACTTGCACGACCGCATCCCGATCATTGTCAAAAACGCACGGGCCGTCTTCCAAATACCCGACTGGGGATTGGAGATTGCTCACGACGACCTCGACTGCTGTTGGCAAACCTACGCGGCCATTGCCGAGTGGCTTAATCGGGACAAGCAGGATTTTTTGCGAAAAATGGAAGAGGGCGCACCCGGGAAAGAGATTTGGCCAGCTCTTACGGCCGGCCCCATTGATGTTGCCGGGCCAATCCCGGTATTGCAGCAGGGATTGCATAAATTGCTCGACCTTCCGTACGGCAAAGAAACCTTCACCAAACACGTCGCCCTCGGAATCATCCTGTGGCCCAACCGCGAGTTTCCACTGCACCTGTTGTGGTCGAAGGAGGCGCAGTGGGCCTGGTTCGCCCAGGCCGTAATCCAACGTCAACACCGCGCCGGAGGATACGTCGGTCCGAACGACCCGCTTGGCATTGGCAAGCCATCTATCCAGCCGCCCAGGAGCAGCAATGACAGGGAGGAACTGAGAAGGCTGGCGGGAAAAGCCGACGAACTGTCGTCCCCCCGCTACGTAAAACTCCTGTGCATCCTGACCAAATGCACGTGGCGCGATGTGTTGGAGCGATACCGCGACCGAATATTCTACAAAGGATAGCAGCATGGCGGCTCGGAAGAAGAAAACATCCCGTTTCGCCGTGGTCGGCGAGTGCGACGGCAAGCAAGACCGCGCCACGTGGCTGCGTGAAATGATTGACGGTAATTCGGGGACAACGCCTCCGGAATTCCGCCTCCCGAGCCACCTCGCCGTTGTCTATGTGATCAACCCCGTTCAGCATACCGAATGGTGCAGAACAAACGACCTTCCCTGGGAATCGGGAAGACCGGCCGCGCAACCCGCCCGGGTCATCCTGATCTGGGATTCCCTGCCGGTTGACGCTTTGGCGTTGGTCAGTTGGAAGGAGTATTTCCAGGGCATGACGCGCTCCGAGCATTCGCTTTTCGTCCGCCCCCCCGCTGTGCAGAGCGACGAGGACTTTCGCAAGTGGGTCTGCGAGCAAATGCAGCGTTGGCAGCCGCAACAGGTCGAGCCGGAAGCAGTTCGCGTGCGATCAGGTGACTTGGTCACCATTCCGCGGAAGGCCGAACGGGACCTGCTCCAAGCGGCCTTTGTCAGCCTCTCGTTCGGGACGATGCAGACGACGGTCGAGCGGCTCGAATACTGGCGCCGGCGTTACCTCGAACAGGTCCGGCACGTTGACGAAAACAAGCGCGAACAATTCCTGGAAGCCTTGGCGCCCGTACTGCGCAAGCGCACCGAAGAGCCTGAAAAAGATATGGCATTGCAGCGGGAACGGATCGCAAAACTCGATGGCCAAATGCTCCGCCTCGGAATCACGACCGCGAAGATCAACCCGGCCGCGCTGCCCATCGTCCTGCTCACGGGCGAATCCGGCGCCGGCAAGACCCTGATTGCCCGCTATCTTGCACGACTGTCCGCGGAATTCATCAGCATCTCGGTCCCTGAATACGAAGCATCGGAGCATCTGTTCGAGCACGAGGTCTTCGGCTTCCGGGGCGGATCGTACAGCGACGCGCCAGCATCCGGCGACGCCGGGGCCCTGCTGAATCATATCTGCGGAGTCGTTTTCCTGGACGAGCTCGGGGACGCCTCCCCCGCCACGCAACGAAAATTACTCGCCTATCTCGACAATTACGAAGTCCGCCCCCGTGGCCTGCACAAGTCCATTTATTGCCCTGTCATGGTTGTCGCGGCCACGAACCACGATTTGGAACAGGACGTACGGGAAGGACGTTTTCGGCGTGACCTCTACGAACGGTTCGAGGTGCGTGTGAAAGTTCCTTCACTCGACGACCGGAAAGCCGACTTCGAGTTCATCCTGGACACCGCGTTGCAGAATCCCGGCGTCAATCCCGGATATGCGGTGAAGACGATCGGCGAACAAGCCTACAGATTCCTGTTTGAGCCCAAATACACCGACGGCAACTTCCGGCGTTTGGAGAATATGCTGCGCTTCGGCATTCGCGAAGCCGTACGGGCCGGCAGGGACCAGCTCCTGAAAGTCGATCTCGACAAATGGCCGCAGCCTCAGCAGGAGACCTGAAATCTCTGTGTCTGAACCCGAGAATCCGCCAGTTGCTTTGGTATTGGGGGGAGACCGTGCGGGGGGCTTAAGCCGTAGGCGTCCCCTCGCGGTCGAACGATAGACGTCTCAGGAAGGTATGTTAGGACCATCGCCGGTACCAGGGTGAAAAACAGGAGCACGATTGTGCGTGTCATCTTTCTGAAATTGAGTGGGGGATTGTTCGCCGGCACGCAAGACGGTAAGCCTGCGTGTATTGACCATGAACGTGTTTACGCCTTTGCCAAAGCCATATCGACGGCTGTCCAGGAAGAAGACATCAAACTGGGGGTCGCCGTGTGCGGCGGGAACATCTACCGTGGAAGAGACCACGCGAGAATTCGGAAACTGAAGACAAGCGTTTATGCCGGTGATCACATGGGATTGCTTGCAACGGTTATCAACGGCGTTGCGCTCACGGATGTTTTGGTTCACGAATGCGGCATGAGGGCAGAACTTTTTTCGGAAGTCGCCTCGGCTGATGTCGCCGATCGGTTTTTGGTTCGGAAGGCTGCCGAGTATTGGAGGAGTTTTGACATTTTGGTGTTTACCGGCACGGGCGCCCCGGCGGTCGGCCGCTCCACCGACAGTGTGGCGGCTGACA
>JAADHY010000154.1 GCA_013151585.1 Planctomycetota bacterium | reverse complement strand
AGCCATGGAGTGAAGGCGAGCCTGTCACCAAAGCAGGTTGCTCATTTCGCCTGCCCCGCTTCTTGCAGCCGTGCAGGACCTTCTTCTTTTCATCCCAGTTACCGGTCGGCCGCAGCTTCGCGTTTCCAAAGCGGCTCTACCGGAGGCACGCCGTCGCAGGAACGACCGGGTCACTTCGACTTTTCTCCCGACTCGCCCTCTTTCTTTTTCTCCTCTCGCTGAACAACTTCCGGCTCGCCCGCCGCTTCGGCCTCCTCTTCCACTTCAGCCGCCACAGCCGCTCGTTTCGGGGAAACGATGTGCACAACCACCGCGTCCGGCGGATTATGTACAACAGTATCCTCCGGCAATTCGATGTCTGAGACGTGGATCGATTGCCCGATCTCCAGTTTCCCGATCCGGACTGGGATCGAGTCGGGGATGCGGACCGCCGGACACTCCACGTGGAGCACGTGAAGCGGTTGTTCCAAGATGCCGCCCGCCAAAACGCCCGGAGCCACACCGCGCAGTTCCACGGGCACGTCCAAGGTCACTCGCTCGGTCGGGTCGACGCGCATCAGATCGAAGTGAAGGATTTCCGACCCGAATGTGTCCCACTGCACTTCCCGCAGGATCGTCGTTTCCGTCTGCCCTTCCAGCTCCAAATCAACCACGTGCGCCTTGCTGCGCACCAGCGTCTCCACCTCTTCTCGGTCGCTGGCAATTGCAATCGGCTCCTGCTCGTGCCCATAGACGTTTCCGGGAATCAGCCCGCGCCGGCGCAGTCGTCGACATTCGCGACTGCCCAATTTGGTCCGCCGCTGCGCGGCCAGTTTATGTTCGGTCGCCATGTTCCGATTCCTCTGTCAAGTCCCAAAGCCTGACATCCAAAAGACTTCCGCCGCAAGAGCGCCCTCGGATTCCTGCTGATCGCCCCCGGCCGCCGAAGCACGACAGAATAGTGACCCTCCCATTAAACTGCAACCGAACTGAGTCGTTGGAAAAGCGGAGAAACACCAGATCGCCGAGGGCGCGAGCCAGAGCCGCACGCCACAGGCGGACCGCTTCCCTCAAAAGCGGGCTTTGCGCTGGGAGAGGTATTCGAGCAGGGCCTTGCCAAACGGCATGCTGGTGTCGAGGCGGACGTAATCGACGCCCATGCGGAGGCATTCCTGCTTGTAGCGGTTGCAAAGCTCTTCCAGCGTCTCCAAATAGTCGGCTCGGATGCCGTCGGCATCCACCAGCAGCGTCTGGCCGGTCTCCGGGTCTTTCAAGTCGACCGAACCGTGGAAGGGAAACGTCGCCTCCGCCTCGTCCAGCACATGGAACACGATCAAATCGTGGCCGGCGTGTCGCAGCAGTTGCAAACTGTGAATCACTTCGTCCGGCTCGGTCAGCAGGTCCGAAAAGAGCATCAGCAGGCTGCGGTGTTTGATCATGGCCGCGATCTGCCGCAAGTTTCGGGCCACTTCCGTTCGACCCGATGGCCTCGCCTTGGCCAAGAGTGCCAGAATGTTTCCTAATTGAGTGCGTTTGCTGTGAGGAGATAGGCTGTTGCGGATCTTCTCGTCAAAGGTGATCAGCCCGACGGGGTCTTGCTGGTGGATCATCAAATAGCTCAACGCGGCCGCCAGGCAGATGGCGTAATCAAACTTGGTCAGCTCCTGCCGGTACGTGTACGCCATGCTTTCCGACAGGTCCATCAACAGGTAGCCGGTGATGTTCGTCTCGGCCTGATACTTTTTGACGTAGAACCGATCGGTGCGAGCATAGACAAGCCAGTCGATGTCTTTCAGGTCGTCGCCCTGCGTGTATCGCCGGTGCTCGCTGAACTCGACACTGAACCCCTGAAACGGGCTCGTGTGCAGCCCGCTCAAGAAGCCTTCGACGATAAACCGGGCGCGCAGATCGAGCCGCGCGACCGTTCGAATGACTTCCGGTTTCAGGTATTGTTCGGCGGTTGGCATGGGGGTTCGTTCCGATTCCCCGGTCCCGACGGAGCCGGCAATCATTGCCAGCAGGGGCGATTCCGGACTCCTGCTATTCGTACTTCGGAATGACCGGCTCGGGAATCTCCTCTAGCAAACGGCTGATGATGTCTTCGGGCGAGAAGCCTTCAGCCTGCGCCTGAAAGTTTGTTGAGATGCGGTGGCGCAGGACCGGGATGGCCACTTTGCGGATGTCGTCCAGCGTGACGGCCGGCCGGCCATCCAGGGCGGCGACGGCTTTCGCGCCGGAAATCAAAAACTGTCCCGCTCGCGGGCCAGCCCCCCAATCGACCAGCTCTTTGACGAACTTCGGAGCCGATCCGTCCGACGGCCGCGTCGCTCGCACCAGCCGGGCCACGTAGCTGATCACCAGCGGACTGGCCTCGACCTGGTTGATCTGCCGCTGCAGGTAAACGATGGCCTTGGCGGTGAGCACCTTCCGCACCGGCGGCCGGTCGCTGAAACTCGTGATCGCCAAGATTCGTTCTTCTTCTTCCAGGCTCGGATAATCCACTTTGATGTTGAACATGAACCGGTCCAATTGCGCTTCGGGCAACGGATAGGTACCTTCCTGTTCGATCGGGTTCTGCGTCGCGATGACGAAGAACGGCTCGGGCAACGGGTAGGTGGTCTGGCCGACCGTCACTTCGCGTTCTTGCATCGACTGGAGCAGCGCGGCCTGGGTCTTCGGGGGCGTGCGGTTGATTTCGTCGGCCAACAGGATGTTGGTAAAGACCGGCCCTTGAACGAATCGGAACTCGCGGCGGCCGGTATCGGTCTCGTCCAGAACGTTCGTGCCGGTGATGTCCGACGGCATCAAGTCAGGCGTGAACTGAATCCGCTTGAACTTTACGTCCAGGATCTCGGCGATGGTGCTGACGATCAGCGTCTTGGCCAGACCGGGCACGCCGACCAGCAGACAATGCCCACGCGTAAAAATGGCCGCGAGAATCTGCTCGATCACCGCGTCCTGGCCGATAATCACCTTGTGCAGCTCCTCGACCATCAGATCGCGGTGCCGCCGCAGTTTTTCCAGAAAATCATCGAAATCGCGTTTTTCGTTGGCCATGTTCCCGTTGGTATTGTCGCAGAGCGGGGAGTGATCGAAAATGACGGCGACGCAGCGCCGACCACGTCGTCCCACCCATTCCAAAATGAGGCGGTCGTGGTCAGTGGGACCATCTTCCGGAGTCGCCGATCAATAGTCAATCCTGTCAGGAGGTTGCCCCCATGCGAAGGGCTCAGGCGAAGTGGATCGGCGTAGTAGCGGCCGTGGTGACGGTGATCGGTCCCGCCTGGGGCTTGCCCGCCCAGGAGGTGACTAAGGAGTCGGTGCTTCGGTCCATCGAGATGGCCAAGCGGTTTCTG
>JAADHY010000496.1 GCA_013151585.1 Planctomycetota bacterium | reverse complement strand
GAGCCGACACCTCCTCCACAGGCCAGCCGACCCAAAAAACAGCCGTCCCTGAAAGCACGGCTATGGCCAGCCAACCCAGCCGGAATCTGTACTGCGGGAAAGCCAAGTGGGACCCCTTGTTTGATTTGCGTCGGAGCTTCCTCGTCGAACCGGCCGACCGTCGTGACGCCAAGCCCATACCGGCTTCGTCACCGCCTGCGACCCGACGACCGCCCTGCCTCGGGGAGCGGTCATTTCCCCGCGGACGCCGCTCGCTGGCAGCCCACATCCCAGGAAACAGAACCGTCTCCGCGGAGGAAAGCCGCCTTTTGCATGATACTGCGAGTAACTCCCCCGAGACAACTGGCAAGTGCTCGCCGGCCTCTAAAATTCCTATTTTCCCTGTTCTACCGTCTTTTCCCGCGGCCCGAATGGACTGCTAACTCACGGGACGTCAGAAAATAATGTGCTCATTTTGTAGGATGGACATTTCTGTCCGTCGTCCCTTTTGCACGGGCTAGAGCGCCCATCCTCCATCCCGAGTCGCACAACTTATTCTCTGACGGTTTCTCAGGCTGCGGGCGTCGTCTCGGCACCGCCTCGATCGCAGCCGCGACGGCTGCGCCCCGATCTCCCGTCCCCGCAGGATGGGGTCCGTCGGGACACACGAAGCCCCTTGGGCGTCTATCGCCAAATCGCAAAACGGGCTCTACAATGCTGATTATCGGAGTCTCTGCCAGCCCACACGCAGGCAGATCGAGCGAGCCCGGCGATGCATGGCTCTAACGTGTGGAAGATTCGGGATTTATCGGGATTCTAGGCGGATATAGGATATAAGTGTCCATTATTTTCGGACGACAAGACGAGCCGCGCGGGGTCGCCCCGGCTCCTCCCGACGTAACCGGCAACGGACCGGAAGCGGTTCATAAGCACAGATTCTGGCGAGGGAAAACAAATGGCGCTGAAGCCATTGCCGTTCGATGAGGCGTTGATCCGCGAGTTGACGCGGACTTATCCGACGCCATTTTACATTTACGACGAGCGAGGGATCCGGAATCGGGCGCGGGAGCTGTCTGCGGCCTTCGCGTGGTGTGACGGTTTCAGAGAGTTTTTCGCGGTCAAGGCCACTCCCAACCCGCACATTCTGCACATTCTGCACGAGGAGGGTTGCGGAGCCGATTGCTCGAGCTTGCCCGAACTGGTTTTGTGCGAGCGGGTTGGCATCCGTGGCGAAGAGATCATGTTCACATCGAACGACACGCCGGCGCGCGAGTACGTCAAAGCGCATCAGTTGGGGGCCATCCTAAACCTGGATGACATCACGCACATCGATTTTGTGGAGGAACTGGTCGGCGTGCCGGACCTGTTATCTTTCCGATACAACCCCGGTCCGCTGCGGGAAGGGAACAGGATCATTGGACGTCCGGAGGAGGCGAAGTACGGGTTGACCCGTGAGCAGCTCTTCGAAGGTTACGCCCGGCTGAAGCGAATGGGCGTCCAACGGTTCGGATTGCACACCATGGTCGTCTCGAACGAGCTGAACGCTGACTTTTTCATCGAGACGGCCCGGATGCTGTTCGAACTGGCCGTCGAGCTGGCGGAGCGTCTGGAGATTCGGTTGGAGTTCGTGAATCTGGGAGGCGGCATCGGAATTCCCTATCGGCCGGAAGAAAAGCCGGTCGACTTGCGGTATGTCGGCTCCGGAGTCGAGCGGCTTTACGGTGAGCTGATCCGGCCGGCCGGTTTGCATCCGCTGAAGGTTTTTATGGAAAACGGACGGGTCATCACCGGCCCGTTTGGCTACCTGGTGACCCAGGCAATTCATGAAAAGCACATCTACAAGGACTACGTGGGCGTGGATGCGTGCATGGCCAACCTGATGCGGCCGGGCATGTACGGCGCGTATCATCACATCACGGTGCTGGGCAAAGAGGACGCCCCGCACGACACGAAGGTGGATGTCGTCGGTTCGCTGTGCGAGAACAATGACAAGTTCGCCGTCGACCGTTGGTTGCCGAAGATTGAGCGAGGCGACATTTTGGTCATTCACGATGTGGGCGCACACGGCCACGCCATGGGCTTTCAATACAACGGCAAGCTGCGATCGGCGGAACTGCTCCTGCGAGAAGACGGTACGGTGGAGCAAATCCGCCGCGCGGAAACCCTCGATGACTACTTCGCCACGCTCGATTTCAGCCCTTTTCAGCCTTGAACCGGCGCGCGGGGTCCTGGCCACACCGAAAGATCATCTCAAGACCGGCTGATGCAAGCGTTACGAGTGGGCCCAACTCCCGTCGTCGGACCGACAGCCGCAGACCGCTTTTCTCCGGAACGGCTCGGCCGGAGTCTTGCCTTTCCCGTTTTACGACCAGCCTTCAACCGGCGACCGCACCGGCTTTGGGCGTGGCTTCTCGGGAAAACTCTTCTTCTGCTTCCGATTGAGTTCTCCACACCACGCGTAGCAGCGGGGGGCCGCCGAGGAATGTTCACGTTGAGCCGCCCTCGCGCGGAGCAAACCAACGCGAGGTGACGACCTTCCGTCGCGTGTAGAACTCGATGCCATCGCGCCCCTGCGCGTGCAGGTCTCCGAAAAAGGACATCTTCCAACCGCTGAACGGGAAGAAGGCCATCGGGGCGGGAACCCCCAAATTGATGCCCAGCATGCCGGCCTGAATCTCTTGCTGAAACTGCCGAGCCGCTCGGCCGCTGGTCGTGTAAATGCTGGCCGAGTTGCCGAAAGGACTTCGATTGGTCTGTTCGATGGCCGTCGACAAGTCCGGCACGCGGATGATGTTCAGCAGAGGCCCGAAGATCTCTTCCTGCGCGATTCTCATCTCGAACGCAACGTCATCGAACAGCGTCGGGCCGATGAAGTAGCCGTTT
Source organism: Planctomycetota bacterium (assembly GCA_013151585.1). Classification (GTDB taxonomy): domain Bacteria; phylum Planctomycetota; class Planctomycetia; order Planctomycetales; family Planctomycetaceae; genus JAADHY01. The sequence continues at coordinate 474 of JAADHY010000496.1, read as the reverse complement.
GGCAATTCCGGAACGCAGTCGGCCCGGCCGTCCCGGAGCAGTGTTGCTCCTTCGCGCAGTCCCAGTTCGATGTACTGGATCACCCTGTGTCGAGCTTCCGCCGTGATGACCGGTCCCAAAGTCGTTTGCGGATCGAGTCCGTTGCCAAGCTTCAAGGCATCAGCGGCCGCGCGCAATCGGTCCCTCAGCGGATCAGCGACTTCCCCTACGGCGACAACATTCGCCCCGGCCAGACACCGCTGGCCCGCGCACCCATAGGCCGATGCAATGATTGATTCCACTGTCGGCTCGAGTTCGGCGTCCGGCATTACGATCAAAGAATTCTTGGCTCCGCCCAGCGCTTGCACTCGCTTGCCGTGGTTGGCGGCGGTGGCGTAGACCCGCTGAGCGATGGGGCTGGAACCAACGACGGAGACGGCCTGAATCTCTTGCTGAAACTGCCGAGCCGCTCGGCCGCTGGTCGTGTAAATGCTG
>JAADHY010000529.1:3385-4027 GCA_013151585.1 Planctomycetota bacterium | reverse complement strand
GGTACAGGGCCTCGGCTTGCAGGCGATAAGTCTCACATTCGGCATCGGTGAGCAGCGGAGGTTGGAACGTTTCCAGATCGACGTGAGCCGCACCCGGATATTTTTCGACACGGTCGAAATAGAACCCGTTTTTCGGCATCCGAGCGATCGGCTCACCGTCACGGGTCAGGACCAGGTCGCCGGTTGGTTCGACCACCGGATTGAAACTACCGGGAACCTCGACCGGTGTGCCGTCGAACAAACGCCACGGTTTCCAATTCTCATTGCGGATGCCGAAAGCGATTTCGGGGCGGTTCAGGCCCACGACGTCGGCTCCGAACCGCTCCAGCACCGGCCGCTCGATCTCCGCCAGCATTTGGTACAAGTCGTAGACGCGGGTGGGCGTATCCAGGCCCAAATGCTGCTTGAGCCGATGATAGGTCGAGGCGGCAATGCCTGACTGCCGCGTCCCGCCCAGGTCAATGGGGATCCGGTCCGGCTCTTCGTGGTTGATGGCTTTCAGTACGCGTTCGCGAGAATTCATGTCGAGGCTCCGTGCGGGGTAGAAAACAGACTATTGAAGGTGGATGGGACCGGCCGACATGACCTCGCCAGCCGCTCGCAGGTCACCAGAGGCACACGGGCCATGCGAGGGCCACGCCC
>JAADHY010000529.1:0-3349 GCA_013151585.1 Planctomycetota bacterium | reverse complement strand
AATCCCGGCGAAGTCCCCCCTTCGGGTTCAATTGCACTCGGCCACGAGCGGTCCGGCCAACTCTTCCAGGAAGAACAGGCGACCGGGTTGTGTGGGCATGTAAGTAGACGGAATCCACGGTGTCGGTTCGTGCCGAAGAGTCATCCAGAGGCTGAGCCCCTGCCACATCATGCCGCGGGAAAGCACTCCGTCCGCTCCGCCGATGATCTTGTCCGCTCCCAAGAACAATCCCGGACCAATCGTGTTGGCGTAAGCGGGGACGAGGGTCGTACGGCTTTTGAAACTGGTAATAGCGTTCTGTTCGATTGTCAGCGGATGGAGTTTGGCTCCGATGCGGTGAGTTTGAGCCTTCCATTCGTCTTCCGTGTCGAACTCGGCCGCGAAATGGGGCTCCCAAAACGCAATGTGGCAAACGCGGCCGATGCCGAAAATCACGGCCAGCTTCGCCCCGGCCGACCGCAGTTCCCCGATGCGGTCCGGATACGTTGGCAGAACCTCCTTGGTGGCGAAATGCCGCTGCGATTCCGGCACCGTGAGATCACCCAGCGGCCCGTAAAACGCTTCTTCCATTGCGTTCTGAAAGGCGCCCGGCTCGGATGCCGGCAGCGTATTCCCCTCCGCGTCGCTCCATTCGTCCATATTGAATCCGTAAACGTGATCACACGGCACGTTCCATTCCCGCAAAAAGAAAACAGCCCAGCGATACATGCCCATTGGACCGACGGGCAAGATCAAGATCAGTTTCTCACCCGCGTCTCGGCTCTGGCGGATGGTCATCGCGATCTCGTGACCGAGCATAGTGTCAAAGTCGGTCAGCGACTGACAAGGAACCGGCTCGAACTGCGCGTGCCACCACGGTTGCCGCCGGGTGACTGTGCTTGGATCGGGATCCACACAGGCGTCGATTCGTTTCAAGTCCCAGCCGGCGGGAAAAAAGCTTTCCATCAACGATCCGGAAATCGTACTGATCAAATCCATGACTACCTCCTTCGCTGCAACAATGATCTTTACTTGACTCTACCGGACTTCTCGGACGCTTGATGGGCAAGCCCCTGCGACCTCCCATTCTCAAATGCCCAAACGGTAAATGTGACCTGGTTTAGTCTACAACGCATCGAAAACGGAACCGGCTTCAACGCGCGACTCCTTCGCAGAGTGGTATGGTCTAAGTCCCCGCGGATCAGCCTGTGAAGTCCCCTCTCCCCCACGGCTGCGCGCAGGGGCGAGGGGACTTGGCCCCACGTCATGCCGGTGTGTTTTCGGATTTCGCTGGCCCTGTTGACTTAGTGTTTGAGCACTCCAGTTTCCAGTTCTGCGCACATCATGCAGGCATGTTGACATACGGACGCTGCAATTACTAGCGGCAGGTCAGGTCCCCGCCTCCGAACCGGACGGCGGCATCTTCGATCCACGTCTCGCCCCTCGTTTTCGCATTCTTCCGATTCTGCCGACGTCTCCTTTGAGGCTTTTCGTGCCCATGTGTTTCCGACAAGACGTTTTTGAGCGAGCGGAAAGCGACTTGGCCGGGCGTGAGCAAACGGCCTGGGCCCATCAGTTTAGCGGCCGCTGAATCTTGTTCATTCAACTTCGGTTGCGAAATAGCGAGCCGTCAACGGTTCGCCGGTGGCCGATTCGACGAACCGCGGCCACGGCTGCGAGGCGCCGGGCCGAAAGACCGATCGCTTCAAGAAGTCGCCGATGAGTTTTTCCGTGGCGGCATCTTTCGCAGTGGATGCCCCTTGCTGCTTCGACAGACCGGCCAGTACGTGCCGCAACTGCGACGCGAACAGCTCGCCCAGCATGTAGTTGTGGTAATAGACCGGCGCGACGGTGAAATGGGGCTTTGCGGCCCAATCGGGTTCGTTCCGCTGAGGCGGACGTGGAACGTGCTGGTATCGCTCTACCGTGTCCCACCAGAGTGTGTTCAGATCGCCGCGGGGGTTTTCGTAGAAAGCTTTTTCGAAGTGAAGCATGACCATCGTCCAGCGAGCGAAAATGAGCTGTTCCCTCCGGCGCTGCTGGCGGATGGCGTCTGCCAGTTGTTGGACACGCTTGGAATCAGCACCGGCATAAGTGACCAACCACGGTGGTTCTTGGACCTTGGCTCCGAATAGCATCGCTACGCCTTCCGTCGTGAAAGCGTGCGCTGGCCGACGCAAGTTGAACGGAAGGGAATGGTCGATGTGGAGGTCATAGACGGCATGGCCCAGCTCGTGCAGCGTTGTGGCCATCCATTCGGCCGTGGGCTTGATATTACACAAAATGCGGACGTCGCCCGCTCGGTCGATATCCGTGCAAAAAGCGTGCTGGTCCTTTCCTTCGCGCTCGTAAAGATCGCTGCGGGCCAGAACGCTGTCGGCTGGCAAGCCGATCTGCTGGTAGTACCGGCGAGCGATCTCGACGATCTGTTCCTTGGTCTTGCCTTTGAAGAACTCGTCCAAGTCCACTTTCTCGGACGGGGGCGGAGCCTGGAAAAATGGGTTGTCGTAGTGCCACGGCATGATTTGGTCCGGGGCGATGCGGAAGCGTCGGGCCAGCTCGCTGTCCAGTTCTCTTTTCATGCGGACGAAAGGGGCTCGCGTAAGCCGATCCAACTCATCGAAAATCGCCAGCAGTTGTTTCGGATCATGCTCTTGCAGTTGGACGGCCATCTGCCAGTAGTTGGCGAAGCCCAGTGTTCGAGCGGCTTGGTTGCGGAGTTCGGCCAATTCGACCAGTTTCGGAGCCACCGCAGCCCCGACCTGTTTCAAAGCCTCCCAGATTTGCCGTCGTTTGGCCGAGTTGTTTTCCGTGCGGAGCATTTGGAGCAGGTCGTTGTTGGAATAGCGTCGTCCGTTCAGATTCGCCCGAAACGTGCCGAAGAGCCGCTCGATTTCGGCCTCCCGTTCCACGACCTGCTTGAGCAAATCCGGCGGGAGTTGGTTTCGTTGATAGGCCAGAAACGCGACCTGTAACGCTCGGGCTTGCAAAGGCGGCAGTTGATCGGCCGACTTCAAAAGCCGTTGAACCTTCTGGTACGCGTCTGCATCGCTGTGAAATCGGCGGAGAGCCAAGCTGGCTTGGGCCGCGGCATCGAAGTCTTCTTTTTTGCCCGTGTTGGCCGCTTTCCAAGCGGCAAGACTGGCCTGGATTTCCAACCGCGCCAGTTCTCGTTGGTAGTGGTCCAAGAAGGCGGTGGCTTCTGTTTTCACGTCGAAAAGCTCCTTCGCGAACAAGACGGACGAGACCGTCAGTAGGATCGTTCCTGAGATGGTCAGTTTTCGCATGCCTGAAGTCCCTTCCTGAAGCGACTTTCGGCCGCAACCGAGAAGGCAAAGGCGATCGCTCCCGCCCGGTTCGGCCCACGTCG
>JAADHY010000499.1 GCA_013151585.1 Planctomycetota bacterium | reverse complement strand
GAAGTGCAGTTGGACCGGGTGAAACTGGCCGCTCGCGGCCTGACGGCGACGGATGTCGTCCGGGCGATCGGCCAGAACGTCGGGACGATTCCGTCCGGTCGCGTGAGGGAAGGGGCCACCGAGTACTCGGTCACGTTCGATGCGGACTACGATCGGTTCGACCAGCTAGAAGAGCTGGAAATCGCAAACCGGCGAGGCCGACGAATCCGGCTGGGCGACGTGGGCCGAGTGGTCATGAAGATGGGCGAACTGCGGCAGGCGGCTCGCGTGGATGGACGCCCCTGTATTGCGATCAAGGTCATCAAAAAGGCCGAAGCAAACGCCGTGCGCGTGGCCCGCGCTGTGCGCCATGCCGTGCAGCGACTGAACCGAGAGCTGCCCCGCGGAATGGAATTGATCTGGGTGAGCGACGATGGCACGTTCATCGAAGCAACGAACCGCAGCGCGTGGGTCAACGTGATTCAAGGGATCGTGTTGACGGCCGCAATTCTGTTCCTGTTTCTTTACAACGTCCGGACGCTGCTGATCGTCTCGATCACGATGCCGCTGACGATCATCATCGGGCTGTTTTTCATGCACGCGGTCGGGTACAGCTTGAACACCTCGACGTTGATCGCCATCGGCATGTCGGTCGGCATTTTGGTAACCAATTCAATTGTCGTGTTGGAGGCGATCGTCAAACGGTTCGACGAAACCGGCGATCCGAAGTCGGCCGCGCAGCTTGGAGCACGCGAGGCCTTCATAGCCGTGTTAGCCAGCGCCGGGACCAACGTGGTCGTTCTTTTTCCTCTGGCCGTGATGAAAACGCTCGTGGGCCTGTTCATCGCACCGCTGGCCATGACCATGTTCATCATGACGATCGTCTCGCTATTTATTTCCTTCACGCTGACGCCCATGTTGGCGTCGCTGCTGTTGACACCGCACGCGGACGGTCGGAACCGTTCGTGGCTGGCTCGTCTGCAGACGCTTTGGAATCGCGGCTTCGAAGCGGTCCTGGCCAGCTACGATGGGACGCTGCGGTTGTTGGAGCGGCGGCGCTGGGCGGCGGCGCTGGTATTACTGGTGGTTTTCGGTCTGTTGGTTCACGCCATTCGCCTTGGAGCCGAATTGGGGACGAGTGCCTTTGCCGAAACGGACATGGGACGTATTCTGGTTCGCTTGGAATTCCCGACGCGGTACAACTTGGCCGAGACGGTCCGTCAGGTGGAACGGGCCGAGCGGCGGCTGCAAGACCTGCCCGAACTGCAGCACATCCTGACCATGGTCGGAAAGGTCGAGGCGATTCTGGGACAATCCAGCGAAGGCGTGTACCTCGCTCAGATTGTGCTGAAATTCAGCGAGCGAGATGAGCGGGAGCTGAGTATCGTTGAGCTGATGGACCTGGCGCGATCCCGCTTGCATGATTTCCCGGATGCTCGCATCGTGGTCAGTCAGCCCGCCATCATCGGAGGTCAGGCTAACCCGATCGAATTGGAAATCGCCGGTGAGGACCTTAAGACGCTGGACCGGCTGGCGTTGCAAGTCGAAAAACGGGTGCGGTGGATGCCCGGTGTGCTCGATCCCGACACGAGCGTTCGTCCGGGAAAGCCGGAAATCCGTGTCAGGCCGCGCCGGGCCGTGCTCAGTGATCTGAAAACCCCGGCGGCCGGTCTTGGCTTGACTCTGCGCGGAAACCTGGAGGGCCTTACGGCCGGCACGTTCAAACAGGCCGCACGAAGCTATGACATCGTTGTGAAACTTTCGGAAGTGCCCGGCAAAGACCAGGTGCGTCGGTTCCTTCTTCCCGGTTCAGAAGGCCGTCCGGTCCTGCTGACCAGCTTGAGCCAGATCGTCGAAGGCCAGATGCCGATCCAGATCGTACGCAAAGATAAACGGCGAGTCGCGAAACTGTTCGCCCAATTGGATGAAAAAACCTTGCCGCTCGGCACGGCTGTCGAACGGATCAGCCGGATCATCGATGAACAGATTCAGTTGCCGCCGGGCTACGGTTATCAATTCACCGGCACGTACGAGTTCATGGCAGAAGGGCAAGAGGGATTGATCGAAGCGTTGGGGCTCTCGCTGATTCTGGTCTTTTTGACGCTGGCAGCCATCTTGGAATCGTTCCGGCAACCGGTGCTGATTTTGGTGACGGTCCCGTTGGCCCTGATCGGCGTCGTGTGGGCGCTGGCGTTGGCGGGCGGTACCTTCAGCATCTTTGTGATCATGGGCTTCGTCATGCTGGTCGGGATTGTGGTCAACAACGCGATCTTGATTATGGATCAATTCAATAGCTACGTGCGGGGCGAAGGGCTGGCGCGGCACGAGGCGATGATCCTCGCGGCGCGAGAGCGATTCCGGCCGATCGTGATGATCACGCTGGCAGCCGTGTTGGGCATGTTGCCGCTGGCGCTGGGCCGAGGCATCGGTGCGGAGCTCCGCAACGATGTCGGCATTGCCTCAGTCGGGGGCATTTTGGTCTCGGGTGTGCTCACGCTGATCGTCGTTCCGGTGCTTTATGACTTGGGCACGCGGCGAAGCTTCGGTGAGCGATCCGGTGAGGGCGATTGAGGCTGGCCGCACGCGCTGGGTTCTGGCCGCGGCTACCGCGTGCGAGAGCTCTTGGGCGGGCCGGCGACACGCAATCGGGATCCGGCGGATGCCTCCGGGAACCAGCGGTCTGAGTAGTAGAGCTCATAAGCGGCCTGAAACAGCGCAGCGACGCGTCCCGCCTGCTTGGGTTCCGGCTGCGGCAGGCGGGTCAGCTTATACGTCTTCGGGTCCATCAAGAACTCGGTCGCCTTCCGGCCGAATCCGAGCACGGTCAGACGGTTTCGCGCGTCCAATAGAGCCACATCGTGGTTGTGCTGCATCAGCGCGCGACCGGCTTCGGGCGGAGTGTGAAGCAAGTCGCGGCCGAAGAAGACGGAGCGGTAGCGTCCGCCCAGTTGTCCCAAGATCGTCGGTGCGATGTCCAAAGAGCAGCCCAGCGTGCTCCAGCGTCTGTCTCGCCAACTCGGATCGGGGCCCAGGAACAGGACCGGAACGCGATAAGACTTCATGGGGAAAAGCTGGCTGCCCGTCACGCGGGCTCCATGATCTCCCATGACTACGAACAACGTCCTCGCGTAGAAGCTGTGTCGTTTCGCTTCACGGAAGAAATACCCGAGCGCCCAATCGGCGTACTTGACGGCATTTTCGCGGCTCTGTCCCTTTTCAGGAATTCGGCCAGCCGGATATGTGTAGGGGCGGTGGTTGGAGACGGTCAGCAGCAGCGCGAAGAACGGCCGGCCCGCCTGTTGCAGCCGATCCAGTTCCGTGAGCGCTCGACGAAACAAGTCTTCATCGCTCACTCCCCACGCGTTCTCAAAAACCGGATC
>JAADHY010000045.1 GCA_013151585.1 Planctomycetota bacterium | reverse complement strand
GACCCTGAACTCAGACAGCTTATTGCCAAGGGACGACGCCGAGGGTACTTGACCTGCAAAGAGATTATCGATTACCTGCCGGACACGGACGTTAACACAGAAAAACTCGACAATCTGTTGACGTGTGTTGAAGAGCTCGGCTTAGACATCCGGATGGATATCGACGGAATGTCGCGCTCGGTCGTTCATCGCCGACGCCGCGACCAGAACAGCGAAGATCCAGCCGGCATCCTCGAAGAAATCACCCCGACCCCTTCCACGGATTCCATCCGTCTGTATCTGAACCAAATGGCGGAGATTCCGATGCTGGAGCGGGATGAGGAAATCGCCATCGCGAAAAAAATCGACATCGCCCGCAAACTTTTCCGGCACTACCTGCTCCAATGCGACTACGTCATGAACGCGGCCATTGACCTGGCGCGAAAGGTGTTGCTGGGAGAGCTGCCCTTCGATCGGACGGTTGAGGTTTCGGTGTCGGAAAGCCGGGAGCGGGATCAGATTCATGGCCGGCTTAGCCATAACGTCCGGACGCTCGAGTATCTTCAGCAGAAGAACATCGAGGACTTTCAGCGAATCCGGGACCCGCGGACGCCAGCGGAACAGCGTGCCGCCTGCCCAAGCGGCGCTCATCCGACGGCGCCGCAAGATGGTGACCTTGGTCGAGGAACTCGGCCTTCGCGAAGAAAAACTCCGCGCCATCGTCAAACGGCTTTACGCGATTTGTCAGCGAATGACCGAGCTGGAAAACCAGTTGGGTGAGCTGGGCAAACACAAGGCCGATCAAGAACGGCGGCAAGAACTTCAAAGAGAATTGGATGATCTGATTGCTCAGACGCTCGACACCCCGACAGGACTGCGTCAGCGGTTGGAGACTCTCGACAAACGCCGCGAGGTCTATGAGCAGGCGATGAAGGACCTGGCGGCTGCCAATTTGCGGCTGGTGGTCTCCATCGCGAAGAAGTACCGCAAGCGCGGACTGAGTTTCCTGGACTTGATCCAGGAAGGCAACGCGGGGCTGATGCGAGCCGTGCAAAAGTACGAATACCTGCTGCGTGGCCACAAGTTTTCGACGTACGCCACGTGGTGGATCCGCCAGGCAATCACGCGCGCCATTGCCGACTCCGGCCGCACGATTCGGCTGCCGGTCCACATGGCGGCTACTCTTTCGTCGTTGAATCGGATCAGCAATGAGTTCCTGCACGAGGAAGGCCGCGAACCGACACCGGAGGAGTTGGCCGAGGTCAGTGGGGTCAGTCTGGAGGACACGAAGCAGGTCCTCAATATCGCTCGCCTTCCCACGAGCTTGAACCGGCCCATCGGCGACTCCGACGATGGGGACGTGGAGGATTTCGTGGAGGACGCGAGCACTCAGGCGCCTCATGAAGCGGCCGCACGCGACATGCTCAAAGAAAAACTCGACAGCGTCCTTCAGACGCTCACCTACCGCGAACGCGAAATCCTGAAGCTGCGATACGGTTTGGGTGATGGATATCCTTATACGCTAGAGCAGGTCGGGATTATTTTCCGAGTCACGCGGGAACGGGTCCGTCAGATCGAGGCCAAAGCCTTTGACAAACTGCAAGACCCGCGCCGCCGCCGTCGCCTGGAAGGCTTCATGGAAGGCACCATCGCCAGTTAGCCCTCGTTGTTCATACGTCTGTGGGCCGGAATGGGCCGAAAGAGCTTGCGCCGGATGTTCGACTGCTCGCTCAACGAGTGGCCCGTCGCAAGACGGATTTTAGGCCGATACGAGTCTACGGCGCTGCTGCAGCACTTTCAGCGGCGACTTGCACGACCTTCGTCCGGACGCAGCCAACAAAAGGGCGGAATGCGCTCGCCTCGGTCCCGCACGCAGGCTGCCTGCGCCGTCCGTCTTGACTTTTCACGCATGGGCACGCACGCTGGGCGCCTCGCCCCAGGAGACACGAGGGCGCCTTGATCCCGTGCGGAGGCCTGCGGTCGTCTCGCCGCGGGCTGATCGAGGATGCTGTGAAGCGGGACGTCTCGGGAAGCCCCAGCGGATCATTGGCTGCCGAAACACAAAACGCGGCCGTCTTGGAGGGCAACGAAGAGCCGACCGCCGGCGACGGCCATCCCGTCCCACGTCGGCGGAGCGTCCAACCGGACTTCGCCCAGCTTTTCCCCCGTAGCCGCCGATAGCGCGCACAGCACGCCGCCTAATCGCCCTTCGTACGCGGCCCACAAGTCGTCCGGCGGGAATGCCACCGGCGTGCCGGCGACAAACACGGTCTGGTCAGCCAGTACCAGGGCCTTGCCGGCCAGAGGAATCGAGGCCGTCCATCGCTCCTCGGCCACGCTCCGAATCCGCAAGCGACGCGGACGCCGCTTGCGGCCCTTCCGGCCGCGTTTCTGCACCAAGGTTTTGTCCACCTCGCGATACACGCCCGCGAACACCGTGTAGCCCTTTTGCCGCGGATCAAACGGGCTGATCCGGGCCGGCGTATAGCCCCGCACTTCGTAGAACTGCTGGCCGTCCAGTACCAAAATGTCTCCGTGGGCGGCCTGGTGACCGGCCGGGATGTCGTACCGGATGACCCGGTCGATCGTCCAGAACGTCCGGTGGTGAGGAATCGACTCGAGGAATCCGGGCGATGGAATCAAGTGCGGCGGGCGCGGGTCCTCGGGCTTGAGCGGCGTCAGGTCCGCACGGAAGGCCTGATGCCGCATGTACAAAAACTTGCCATCGGTCAGCAGGATGTCCGTCTTGCAACCGTCGATCCCAACGCCCGAACTAATGCGGCTGGTGATGATCGGAAAACCGTCAGGGCCGTACGGTCCGTACAGATGCTGGCGGTACAGCACCTCGCCCGTCTTCGCGTTCAGCCCGTAGACGAAGATGCCCCCGTCAAGGAATGAGTTGCGGCCGGCGGCAAAGTAAGCCACGCCGTCCTTGACCAGAACACTGCCGCAGACCGGCCAGGCGGATTCCACTTGCTCGTATGCGCAGATGCGTCGGTCGGGCAGCTCGCGGAACCGCCACGCAAGCACTCCGTCGGAGGCCCGCAAGCAATAGACCCATCCGTCGTGCGAACCGAATAGAACCAGTCCGCAATAGAAGGTCGGCGGCGAGTCGACTCGGCCGCCTGTTGTGTACCGCCAGAGCAGCCGTCCATCGGCAGCGTCCAATGCACAGACCGCGTGAGCATCCACCTCCGCCACGAAGACCTTGCCGGCGGCAACGACCGGCGCGCTGGCTCGAGTCGACAGTTTCGCTTGCCACAGTGGCTTGAGTTTGGCCGGAGCCTTCGCCTTGGTCACGCCGGTCCGGCCCGGGTCGTGTCGATAGGTGGGCCAATCGTCCGGCGCTGGCCGGGAAGCGTCGGACGCTGCCGCGCCGTAGGCCGGGCCCTTTTCCAATCGGACCTGGCGGGCAACCGGAATCGGCTGAGCCGACGATTTCAGCCCGGGTTCGGGGGCCAACGCGTTCATTGCGTTCAGCATGACCCAGTTGCAGCAGGAACAGGCTGGAGGACCGCAATAGAGCAGTCCGTTACAAGGCAAATGCCCGATGCCACAGGTGCTGCGCACCCACGGGTTCGGGAACTCGACCGAGCCATCAAAAGCGATGAAGTCGCTGCCGCCCGTCTTCGTGTTGATGTAAAACCGCTCGGTGATCCGGTTGCGGTAGCACCGATCGTGTCCCATCGGTCCGGTCATTTTCTGTGTGAGCCGTTTGACGATCTTGCCCGTCAGGGGATCGTGGCCGTCGAAGTAGGCCGACCACACCAATCCGTCGGCCAGGAAGACGTCGGGCGGCTTGTGATGGTTCAGCACGGCTTCTCCCTGCCAGAGCTCCGAGCCGTCCGACAGCGAGAAGGCTCGGATTCTTTGCGAATCAGCCAAATACGCCGCTTGATCAGACAAGACCAACGACACACCGGCTCCGCCAATGCCGATTCGGTCCTGCAGGACGATCGGAGCCGGTGTGCGCCACCGCTGCCGGCCGGTGGTTCGGTCCACGCAAACCAGTTCTTTGGCCGTCGCGTACGCAACGAATTGCCCGCGTACGGCCAGCGATCCACCCTGGTAGCCGTCCGTGGCTGCCTGGCCGATCCGCCACAGCACGCGGCCCGACTCGGCGTCGATCGCGATGATCGTGTTCTTCGGCTTCTCCGTCACACGGATGCGAGGTCCGTAAGTGCGAGCGGGAAACTCGCTGTCGCGCAGCGGGCCGCCTTGGGCAATGCCGAGCGTGTCGGTCTGATCGCCAATGACGGCAAACAGCGTCCCGTCGTCGAAAACGAATTCCATGGTCCGTTCGGTGCCGGCGAAGGTCTTGAGCACTTTGCCCGTGGCCGCGTCCAGCACGGTGATCGGAGCGGCATAGCCGGGCGTGCAATAGACCTTCTCACCGATCGCCGCCAGCCGACGCTGGCTTTGCACCGGCG
>JAADHY010000137.1:3614-4284 GCA_013151585.1 Planctomycetota bacterium | reverse complement strand
GGATCAGGCCCGCGATGTAGCGCACGTAAATGAATCGTTTCTGCCCGGGAAAGACTTTCGCCAGGAAGGCCAAAGCCTCGTCGGTGTTCCCCGCGAAGAATTCGCGCATCGCATAGGCCAGACGCTGATCGTTCCAGGTGCAGGTGCTAGAGTTGGCAAAGACGTACTTCGCATCGGGTGGGTCCCAGGCCAACGCCGCGATCTGGCGAGCCAGAGTGAACTCCCCGGTCATCAGGGCCATGCAAACGCCTTTGAAGTTGTCCCGCGAATTCGTCGTGGAGAAATCTTTGGTGCCCGGGGGGTTGCTCGGCTCAATGACCATGTGCTTGGGATGCCCTTCAGGATAGCGCACATCGATGGTCACCACGTCGTGGGGGAACGCGTCCAGCGTTCCCCGCAGTTCGAACACACGCAGACACGCCTTCGCCGCACAGGCCAACGCGCCAAACGAAATCCGAACGGGATATCCGAGGATATAAGTACCGTAGGCGACACTTTCGTAAGCGTCAATCAGAAAAGCGTATGTCCTCTGACTTGATGTCGAAGCCGAAGAACACGCTTTGGATGCCTTGGCAAGCTTACTCAAGTCTTTCGGGATATCCTTTTTGATGTAGTTTTCGACCATCGACGTCACCGTATACCGGTCGACGAAAGATATCCGCTGTTCCGA
>JAADHY010000137.1:0-3597 GCA_013151585.1 Planctomycetota bacterium | reverse complement strand
TGGTTCGCTAGCGTCATGGGGAGTAAACTCCGTGATCAATCACAACCGTTTCTCCGAAAGTCTGAAGTTCTTCATTGGCCCACGGCGTCTTAAAGGTCCTGCCTCGCAGCTTCCCGTTGTCGAGCGCTTCCTTAAGAATGTCCGCCCAAGGGCTCCACTCAGCTTTTTCTTTCAGTTCCGCGATCTTCCTTCTTACCCAGAGCTCTGTCATCTGGTCGCCATGCAAATCTCCCCGTGGCCGCCTTTGTATTCGATGATCCAGTAGTTGCCGTCGGCGTCTACCATGATGTCATCGAACCCGGGCGTGTTCCAGGCATCGCCCAGGGGATTCGCCCACGGCGGATCGTCGGGTTCCATCAGCCCCATTTCGCGCGCTTTCTGGCGGCCCAGTTGAACGCCGGCTTCATAGGCCAGTTCCCGTTTGCGGATTTCCTGGATCGACAGGTTCCGATAATCGTCATCATAGTCTTCCTTGGGATACCGGCCGTAACCGTCATGCCCGCCGGCATCCGGTGCGGTCACCACCAGCACGACCTGGCTGGCTCCCAAAGTCGTCACCACCGTGTGCACGTTGACAGCGGGCACAGGGATGGCGATCGGCCGGGCGATCTGAGCGGCGTCGACAACGACGCCCTCCACGGTAGCGAATCCCGCAAAGTTGCCCGCTCGGCCCCACGTCGTGGGATGCGGAATCGGAAGCTCGACGCGCGTCGTGCTGCCGGTTGCCGTCGCGCCGACCAAGGTCGCGCCCAGGGTGGTCGCACCTTCGGCCCAGAGCTGTCCGGCTTCTTCGGCGCTGATCTCCACGCGCTGGCCGGTGATCGGGTCCTCGCGATACCAGCCGATGTAGAAGTGGGTAAACCCGCTGACGTCCGAAACGGCGCCCACCGTCGCTTCGATGGGGCCCTGGCTCTCCAAACGTCGCGTCTTCAGCGAGATGCCGATCCCGCCGGCGAGGAACACTGCGCCGCCCTTCATCATGAACGGAACCGCCGCCGGCCACGCAATCGCCACGGCCACTCCCGCTCCCGCCATGACGGTCATTTTCAGACCGCCTTTCAACGCTCCGTAGGCGAACGATAGGTCAGCCTCCATGTCTCGCAGAATGCGGCCCACTTCGCGGGTCGAGGCTTCCAATCCGTCCCATTGCTCAGGCCGCAACCGGACATCCAGGTCGTCCAGCCGGACCGGAAGCGCGTCAATCTGACTGAGCAAGCCTTGATCGGCCGAGCTGAGCACCCACTGACTCGACAAAAACTGAGCCTGGACCTTCAAGACCTCCTGATACGCTTTCAGGTATCGGTCGTATTCGAACGTGGCGTCCTTCAGCTTCTCCAGGTACTGGGCCCTCGTTGTTCCCGGATCGTTCGCGGCAGCCACGAGCTCCTGAATTCGACTCTGGGCAACGTTGAGCCTGGTCAGCGCCGTTTGGTAGTAAGCGTCCAGGTCCGCATAGCTGTCGGCATTCGGCGGCACCGAGGGCGATCCCATCCCTTGCAGCCACGCCGATCGTTCGCTTTCGAACTGCTCGTAGTCCGCACGCGTCAGACCGAATCCCGTACTGCTGCTTCCATCGGGAGTCGACTGGCCGTCAATGGTCAAGCTGACAAAGAAGGTGTATCGTGCGGGATCGTTGATGATCCCTTCGCCTTGGCCGTCTTTGATCCAGGCCTCCACTTCGTTGCTCAGCTCGACATAGAAACGTTCGACTTCCTCCAAGACCTCGTCGGAGATGATCGGGACCACGATCGTCTTGGACGTCTCGCCTGGCGCAAAGATCAGCGTCCCCGTGGTCGCCGTGTAGTCGTCCGGTTCGGTGGCCGTGTCGTCGAAGGTGGCGTAGTCGACCGTGACGGCCACGAAACTAGGAAACGAAAGCGTCACGGTGAACGTGGCTTGTCCGTCTGCTTCATTCACCGAGACGTCGTTGATTGAGAGACTGGGCAGCAGTTCCACCGTCACGGTGGCTTCGGCCGAGAGGTTGCCGGCGTCGGTGACACGCACACCGAAGGTGTAAGGGAAGGCCGCCTCGTCCAACGCGTCGGCGACGGTGATCTCGCCCGTGTCGGCGGCCGGCGCAGGGACGGGCGGTCGAGGGTCCGAATGCTGCGTTTCCGCTCACGGCGGATGGATTCACACCGAAGCGCGGCGGCTTATCGCGCCGCATCGTCGGCAGGTTGTTCCCAATCGGCAGCCGGCAGCCGCTTGCAGCCGCGCTATTTGATCTGTTCCAACCGCCGAAGCATCTCAGGACTCATCCCGGAAACGTCGAACGCCACGTCCTCAAACTCGACGTTGCCCTCAAATCGCTCAATGATCCGACGTACGCGCCCGCTCACAAGGTGGCCTTGCTCGGCGCAAGACGCCCGAAAGATCATATCTTCTCCTTTCCAGCGCCGCCCTTCGACGCGGGCACATCGCTGGGCGTCAAGTTTGGGGTTCCCAAGCACCCGAATGCGCGGGTCCGGTTCGTCTTTCGGCCACGGCCGACTGAGCCCCTTAATGAACATGGTCTCCTTGTGACAGGCGGGACAGTACCAGTTCCACTCACACGACTCTTCGCAGACGATCGGGGCCTTTCCGCAGTGGGGACAGACGTTTTCGCACCCGTGCACGGTCTCCACAAAGCTGGCTTTGAAACCGACCACGGCCAACTGATGATAGGTGTGTCCCGGCGGTACGGTACCGAGCGGTGTGTCAATAACCTCCACCGGCTCCCGACGAAACCCCGTGATACCGGGCCTGCTTGAGCGCTTTCAGCAGCCGGTCGCTCACGACCAGCGCCGATTGCGTCTCGTCGCTGCACTGGAAAATGTCCTTGGGAGGCATGTAAAGCTGGACGACCAAAGGGCGCCAGATCAGGTACTTGCGGCACGTCCGGTGCTGAGAACAGCGTCCCACATCCCCGATCCGGCTTTCATCCTGAATCTGTCCCGTGATCGAGGTGCGGCGATCCACTAGCATTTCAAAAAAGTAGCCCTTCCGGAAATCGAAGTCGGTGCGGTCGACTCGAATGAACTTTTTGCTGTTTGCAGGATTCATGGCTGTAATGCCCTCCAGAACAAGAGCCGTCGTCGCGAGCCCGAACATTATAGCCAATGTGAGTGTCGTATTGACCGATCGCATGTTGGGAGGTGCCCAACAATAAGTTACCGAAATTCTTTATTCGGGTTTGGGATGGATTTCATAATTCCATTCGCCGTGGAACTTATTGCGATTTATGTAAATCTCAGCGAACTCGGCGTCACTGATCTTGCGGCCTTTTGCATATTTCCGCTCATCCAGCCAAGCGTGGACTTCCAGGCCCTCTCCGGTCCGCGTCGAGCCGATCAGGTTCACCACAATCTCCAATGTCTCCAGCGGAACGCCCTGCCGGTTCCGCGTGATGTGGCAAAACAGCCGGTGCTCGATCTTGTTCCACTTGCTCGTGCCAGACGGGTAGTGGCACACCTCGAGGATCATCCCGGTCTCGTCCGCGAACCGCTGAAGCTCCCACAACCAGAGCCGAGTTCGCGGGCTGTTGCTCCCCCCGCTGTCGGCCGGGATCAACAGACGTTGCACCGAGCCATAACGCCTGTGCCCCATCCGTTCCCACCA
>JAADHY010000139.1 GCA_013151585.1 Planctomycetota bacterium | reverse complement strand
GTTCGTTCATGTCACGGCAGGATTCGGTGACGTCGGTTTCTGCGGCTACTGGACGCTGGAGATGTTCGCCGTGCAGCCGGTCCGCATCTATCCCGGCATCCCGATCTGCCAGATCTTCTACCATCAGGTCGCCGGAGACATTACGGAGTACCGAAGCGACAAGTACCAGCACAACAGGGACATCCAGCCGAGCTTGCTGTTCAAGGAGCTCCGGACGGAGCCGGACCGACAGAAGCGTTTGGCCTTCGGTCAGGAGATCGTGGAGTAGCGTGGCGGCGAAGCTGAAGAAGATCGTCTCGGGTGGTCAAACGGGAGTGGACCGCGCGGCACTGGACGCCGCCTTGGACGCGGGCTTTCCGTGCGGCGGCTGGTGTCCCCGGGGACGCCTAGCCGAAGACGGACGCATCCCCGACCGATATCCTCTCTCGGAAACGCCTTCGACCCGGTATGCCGAGCGGACGGAATGGAACGTACGGGATTCCGATGGGACCTTGATCCTGACCGCCGGGCCTCTGACCGGCGGCACAGCCTTGACCCGCACTCTTGCGCAGAACCACGCCAAACCGCTTTTCGTCCTGGACCTGCGGCGCGATGTCGACATGGCCGCGGTGTTGGATTGGATCGAGCGACACGGCATTCAGGTGTTGAATATCGCCGGACCCCGGTTACGCCAGCAGTCGGAAATCTATGATCTTGCCTATCGCTTCGTGCGGAGGTTGCTGGCGGCGACCGGTGCGGAACAGAAATAGCCGTCGCAGCCGCTCGGTCAGCCAGCACCGAGCCGAAATCGGAACCGGCGGCTCGGGGGATCTGCGCAAGAACATTGCAGACAATACGCTTTCAGCGGAGCCAGCGCCGCGGCCGCCCTTGTTCTGAAGGCAATGCGCAAAAGAAAACCGCGGCGTCGCTTTCAGCCATCACCGCGGCTATGCAATCAAACCTCTCGCCATTGCGACGGTGGAGTCGCTGCGAGACGAGCGGGGATCGGGCAGTGCGGAGCACTCGCCCGGAGTGATCCCGGCTCACGCTAAAAGGGTTGGCACCTCCGACGGAATGGTCGCGAGAGGTTTGGCTGCGGAATTGTATGTTTCTACGCCGATCGCGTCGAGTCAACCTTTCGACGCGGGCCGCGATTTCCACAATTCAACTCGGAGCACAGTTTTAGATCGGCAGCGCGGGGCCGAAAATCTGCATCAATTTCGTTTTTTTCCACGCCGGCCCCGGACGAGGCGGTCTGTCGCGGCTCGGCTACCGCGGATTGCTTTTCATCAGCAACCAACCGACGACCAGCACCGTGACCAGCAAACAAAAGTAGCCCGTCGGTGTGATGTGCATCCACGCCGACCACACGACGCCGCTGTAGTAGTCGAAGTACTCCGCAGCAGTATGGCTGATTCGGTCTAGCATCGTCGCACCCCGACAAAAACATCCTCCCCCTCGAAGCTTAGCTCACGATCAGGCCAGCGGCAAAAAGAAATCGACTTCGTCTTGACCTCTTGCAAGCCCGCCTTTTTTCGCGCCGTGTTTCAGAAGTCCGTCCATCGTCAGGATGACTTTTCGGCCGTAGAAAACGTCCGAGACTCTGGGACTTTCGGTTTCTCGATCCAATCGGGCCGCTCAGTCTGATCGGCGCAGACGGTCCGACCGGCGAGTTGAAGACGACAGTGACGGTCGGTCGCCACCTACCGGAAGAAGCCGCCCCTTCTCTTCCGAGCTAGACAGCCAGAAAACGCCAGGGCGTTCGCTCCGCTCAACCCCGGCCACCCCGCCGAGTGAACGCAACGCACTAGCGTGGGGTTCCTGTGGTTGGTGCGGCTCGGCCAGCGAGGCGACCGGACGCCAGCGCGTTCCAGTCACGCTGCGCGCCGGACGCGAGCCCCTTTCCGCTGACTGTTTGGTTCTCCGGCCGGAGCCCTCACCCGGCTCGCTGCGCGAGCCACCCGTTTCCGCAATCGTGAGAAGGGATGACATTCCCGGCCCGGAGTCGAAATCACAAGGTGCGTCGTGCGCCCGGCTCGACTCGCTTCCTTCGGAATCACTCACAGCGCGTCCCGTTCCCGCCGCCCCCAATCCGCCACGAAATCTGAACATATTTCTTCAGAAAAAAACGCACGAAAAGGGAATTGCGCGCCGGACAGGCCGGCTCTTCTGCGATTGAAAGGCGCGAAACGCGGTCCACCTGGGCGGTCGCAAGGGAGGCGGACGTTCTGGTCCGTCTCCAGACCGCCCAGGGACGAGTCGCGTGTGGAGGGATGCTCCTGATGGCGGGAGCGGCGAACAGACCGGTGCATGAGGAAGGAGGTGCAAGATGTTGTTGGGAGAATGGCTGCGCGCACTATCGAACGGAGCGTCGGGGACGGGTTTCCGACGCGGGCGGCGACCTCGGCGGCGGCGACGCCCGTATTATCGCGGTCGAATTGAGACTCTGGAGAACCGGACGTTGTTGAGCGAGGTAGTGAACAGCCCGCCGGTGTTCAATCCAGACACTTACACATTCCAAGTTCAAGAGAACACGACCGGCGCCGTGATTGGAACGGTAAGCGTCTCGGATCCGGACGGAGACTACGTCAACCTCATTGTCTATGACGGAGACACCCCGCTCGGAAATTTCCTGATCGACGACAACGGCACGATCACGGGCCCTCACATCGTCGCCTTTGATTACGAGGCACAGCAAACTCACACCTTGATAATCCAGGGGGATGACGGAGTCTCGTTCGACGAAGCGACCGTGACCATCCAGATCACCGACCAGGACGACGTGCCGCAGTTCACGCAGGACCCGTTCACGTTCGATATCGGCGAGTCGGCAGCGGTCGGGACTGTAGTCGGCACGCTCACGGCGACTGACCCGCTCAATACCGGCTTGACGTACTCCGTTTATTCGGGCGATGCCAGTGATTTCGACGTGAGTGTTGATGGTGTCATCACCGTGAAGAATCCGCTCAACTACTTGTTACAGAGCCAGTACACGTTCACGGTCGACGTCGACAACGGGCTCCATTTGGACAACGCGACGGTGATCATCAACGTCATTGAGGAGTACCAGCCGCCGCAGTTTGATTCGGACTCTTATTACTTTACAGCGAGCGAGAATACGGGCGCGGGCGTGTATATCGGCACGGTCACCGCGACCTCTCCGCAAAACGGCACGATTACGTACGTCATTTCGTCAAGCGACGGTCCCTTCGAGATTCGCGACAATGGAGATATCTACACTACCGCCGCTCTGGAGCCCGGCATGACTTATATCTTGACGGTCGTGGCTGATGATGGGTTCCGGACAAACAGCGTCGACGTGCAGATCGACGTGGCGTGGGGGCCGGAATGGTAACCGCAGGAACTCCGCTGGTCAGCGTCGGTCGGCG
>JAADHY010000251.1 GCA_013151585.1 Planctomycetota bacterium | reverse complement strand
GAGCTGTTGGAACGACTTGCAGCGCGGCTGGTGATATGCTCTGATCGAGACACGTCGCATGGTCTTGCTGAGGTAAGAGGCGGATTGGTTTTCCGTGCGCTTGCACCGCGGAGCCGCTGAGCAGCGTGCTTTCGGGAATTTGGTCTGCGGTCGCTGTGGAGCCGTTATAGAATGGTGGGTCTTTCACTTTGTTGCAGAAGGAGCTTGCGGATGCGAGCGGTTTGGCTTTCTGGCCCATTGTCGAGACGAATCTTTTCGCCCTTTGTCGGACTGATTGCTGTCACTTTCGTGTTGGCCGCTGCGGCGCGA
This sequence comes from Planctomycetota bacterium, assembly GCA_013151585.1. Classification (GTDB taxonomy): domain Bacteria; phylum Planctomycetota; class Planctomycetia; order Planctomycetales; family Planctomycetaceae; genus JAADHY01. The sequence continues at coordinate 3,064 of JAADHY010000251.1, read as the reverse complement.
GCGTCCGGTGAAACGATCGGGCGTTGTGGTCAAGGCTGGTTGGAACGGATCGACGGGCAACTGGTTCTCCATCTAAAAGGAACTCCCTACGAGATGGGGTACCAGCACGGAGCTTTGCTCAAAGAGCACGTGCGAAGCAATCTGGACTATCTGTTGCGTGTCAAAGGCGACACGGAACTGGCCCAGATTGGCCCACTGAAGCTGAAACCAGCCGACGCGATCCGGTTGATCATCGGAATCCAGCACCGCCACGTGCCAAAGAAGTATTTTGAGGAAATGGAGGGATTGGCCAGGGGGTCTGGAGTGCCGGTGGGCGACGTTCATTTGACGAATTTCATTCCCGAGCTGTTTCACTGCAGTGGATTCGCGCTGATGAACTCGGCGACCAAGGACGGCACTCTGTACCACGGTCGCGTGCTCGATTACGCCATCGATTGGCGTCTGCAGGAACATGCGGTGATCATTGTGGCCGAACCGGAGGGCGGCATCCCGTTCGTCAACGTCAGTTTCGCCGGTTTCATTGGTTCGGTCACCGGGATGAACGCGGCCCATGTTTCCATTGGTGAGATGGGAGGCGGCGGTCTGGGAAAATGGGACGGAGTGCCGATGGCGTTTCTGGTCCGGGACGTCTTGGAGACCGCTCAAGACCTGGACGCGGCCATCCGCGTCTTCCGGGATCGTCCTCGCACCTGCCAATACTTTTTCGTGATCGCCGATGCGAAGACCAACCGAGCGATCGGTATGGAAGCGTCAGCGGATCGATTCGAGCTGATCCGCCCGGGACAGGAACATCCTCTGTTACCGGAGCCTGTGCCGGACTGCGTGCTTCTGTCAGCCGACGAGCGCTACAAGGAGCTGGTGCGGCGCGTGAAAGCCGGACACGGGCAGTTCACAGCGCAGTCCGCGCTCCGTCTAATGGACCGTCCGGTTGCGATGTCGTCAAACCTGCATAACGTGCTGTTTGAGCCGAAGTCGACCCGATTCTGGGTCGCCATCGCCAGCAAAGACGGCCAACCCGCCGCAACCCAGCCGTATCACAGGTTTCAGCTCAGCGAGCTTTTGAAGCGGCGGCCTGCGGCGAGTGCGCGGGAGGTGCCATTCATCGCGCAAAAGCCGAACGAAAGAAAGTAGCGCAGACCAGCGATCCCGCCGTCAAGACGCTGCTTGGCGCTGGCCGACTGAGCCTTGATTCTCAATTTCAAGTCTCTTTCAACCTTCGAGCTTCACCGCCGTGGCTGTCGTTTTTTCAGCGCCCGTCGCAGCGCTGCCAGTATGACTTGTTCCGAACCGGCAGCGACCCAGCAGTAGCCGTGTTCTTTGACAAAACCCTCGGCCCGCGTCTTTTCGGTTGGAATGTATCCCGGCGCGCACTCGCCGAACCCGGCAACCATCACGAACGAATCGGGACGGGTCTGTTGAGCGGCCAATTGGTATGCGACAAAAGATTCCGCTGGCAACACCAGAAACTGAGCCGCCCCCAAGTCAAGGACCGGCAAGTCGATCGGCTGTCCGGCATCGCAACGCTTCTGCCAACTCAGACCCAGCGCTGCTTGGCATCGGGTCTGATAAGGTGCGCGGCTGTTGGCCAGCGTTTTCTGAAGGGCCTCCGGCGCGAGCTTTCCGGCCCGCTCGACGGGCAGCCGGAGCGGCACGACACGGAAATCGACTTGGTCCAAGGGAAACCGTCGGGTCGCGTCCCAAGCGGCGGCCATCCCTTGACAAAGGCGCTGAGCTAAGAGCTCGCGGCTTTTCGGCGTGCCGTCGTTGTACTTGGCGGCCGTGACGTCTCCGCTGCATCCGGTCAGGTAAATCTGGAAGACGTCTGGCTGCTGTTTTTGGCGCAGCCGCCTCGCCAGGCCGGGGAAATCCGCCGAGACGTTGCCCTGGCCGTATCGGCTCATCGGATGCGTGGCATAACAGCTCAACGCGGCCAATGGCTGATCCCCGTCCCAAAAGCTGATGGTCTTCAAAAAAGGATCGATTTGGCCTTCCGGTGCGTCGCGTACGGCCGGATCGCCGGTGAAGCTGTATCGGTTGAAGCGAGGCGGTTGGCCGGGAAGTTGGACGCGCCGGTTGCAAGCAACCTTTTGGACTTTGGCCTGGCCGATTCCGAAATGCGTCACCCGCCGCCGGGTCGCGACCGCATCTCGCAAAGCTTTCGCCACTCGCTGCAAAGCCTGCTCAAAGAAGTCGGGGTAGAACATGGCCCGTATTAGGCCGTGCTGGTCCATCAGCCGTTGAGCGGTCAGGTCCGCGTAGGGAGCGTCATGTTGATGGACACAGGAAACGAGGACCCGCTCGCGGCGCGTGCCCACGACTTCCGCCAGCGCGTCGCGCCAGCGGTCATAAGCGTCATTCCGCAGCTCGCACCAGTCGATAGAGAGCACGACGATCGGCTCCTCGGCGCCGAACAGCACCAACCCGCGAGCTTCGAGGGGATCGGCGATCTGCTTGGCCGGTTGAATCCACCCGCCCAAAAGCGGATGTCCCAGCGGCGGTGTCACGTCGGCCTGAAAGGTTGCCAGTTGAACCGTTCGAGTCCTCTGGCCGCTCAGCAAGCGCCCCCCGTTGACACCGACAGCGAACCCCGCCAATGTCCGGAGCAGACGACGTCTTGTCAGCGGGCTGGAACTCACCGCCGACCGCGTCCTGTGGTTCCACGTTGGCTGCATGAACCCTTCACCTTTCGCGAATTTCATCGGATGTAGAGAAACAGCGTGTGCTCTTTGCCTGTCTCGTCCCGGACGTGGACGACTTTCTTCGCTTTCCAACCGGGAACGGGGTAGTCGTGTGCCACGACGCGAGTGCCGGGCTTGAGCTGTTTTTCCAGTCGCGGCCGCAACAGCTCGTTGGACTCGCTGAGCAAATAGAGTGCGAGGACGGTGGCCGAAGAAACGTCGATTTTGGTCGCGTCGGCCAGCCGAAACTCGACCAACTTTTCGACCTTCGCCTTTTTCGCTCCGGCGAGGCACTCCTTGATGCGCTGCGGATCGATGTCGACCCCCACGCCGCGGGCTCCGAACTTCTTGGCCGCCTCGATCACAATCCGGCCGTCGCCGCAGCC
>JAADHY010000454.1:3415-4632 GCA_013151585.1 Planctomycetota bacterium | reverse complement strand
CTGGCATTTCCCCAACGGCACACCGGCGCCGAATCGCCTCGGTCTCTCGCCCTCGTTTTCGATGTCGCTCGCGGATTCTTGCTTTGAAAAGCCTGCGACTGGTCGGGGCTAGAGAGGCGTTTTGCTTCGCCGTGTCTTTGCACGCCGGCTCTTCCAACGGTGCGTCGCCCAGGCCACGGGTCCGAAGACGACCCCCAGCGCTACAAACCAGGGAAACAAGAAGATGATGGCGACAAACAGGCCCTCGCCAAATAAGCGGAGCGAGACCAAAGAGGTCGACCACGCCTGCTGGATGCGAGCCGCAAAGGTTGGGGCCTGCGGCGGCACGTAGTCCCGTTGCTCGCGGACATGGATCGTAACCGTGGTGAGGGCGATTCGGTTCTTGAGGTACCGCAAGCGACCCAGCATTTGTTCGATTTCGCTTCGGACCCGCGCCAGCTCCCGCTCCACCTCGATCACGTCCTTGATGTCCCCTTCGCGGTTTTTCAGCAGCTCCAGAATTCGTTCTTCAAGACGCTTCTTGTTGGCGATTCGGGCCTCCAGATCAATGTACTCTTCGGTCACATCCTGCGCGGTCTGGCGCCGGCTTTCCGGGATCCCGAGGTCGGAGAGGGCGTCGAGGAATGCTTCGAACCGGTCTGCGGGGATTCGAGCCACCCACCGACCGGATTGCCGTTCACCGGCCGTGCGATCAATGAACACGTCCGCCAAATAACCGCCGTGCTTCTCCACCAGCCGCGGAATCTCGCTTTCTGCGCGAGCAAAATCCGTGACGACCAAATTGATCTCCGCTTCGTAGATGATCTTTCGCTCCGCGCGGGCTATGTCGACCGCTTGGTCGGCGGATGCCGATTCCGCCGCATGCGACGTTCGCACGAGGCGATTTCGTTCGGCGCCCTCGTTCGTGGAGATTTCCGAACCGCGTCTTGTCGTCGGTTCATAGCGCCCACAGCCGAACGCGGCTGGCAAAACGCAGCACATCACCCACACGTGTCGCATGACAAAGGCTCCTCCGACCGCAAACGTTTGACCGATCACGCGGCTATCCAAGGGCTCGACAAGCTTTATCTCATCAGCCCGCGCCACCAAGTGAGCCGGTCATTTGGGCAGAGCCAACGGGATCGCCCCAAGGCTGGCCACATCGGCCAGTGAATGTCTTACCGCGATTCTACTAGTTCCATACAAGTGTGCAACACTCCGCCGAATTTGCGTTGGGG
>JAADHY010000454.1:0-3389 GCA_013151585.1 Planctomycetota bacterium | reverse complement strand
CAGGTCGTGTTTTGTCACGGCCCAGAGCAGGGATCGGATGAGTCAGCCAACGGCACTGGCTGCGAGCAAGGCGGCCCGACCCGACGCGAGCGCGCACCGGCTTATTCCACAATCACGATGTGACAAAGAAGCACTAATTCTTCGTGGAAAACAACTCCAGGAATACCTGCTTCAGATCATCCGGACGGACGCGGCGCGGGTTGAGCTTCAGCGGCACGTGCGTGCTTGCGAAAGCGTTGCGAGCGAGCTTTTCCGCGAGGGTCTGGCGAGCCGCTTCGTCGGCGACGTCCGCGCCCGCAGCCCTGGCGATCGTCTTTGAATCAATGTGATTCGGGAGACCCACGGACCGGAGCAGATCGGCAATGAGCTCGACAAATCCCTCGGCCTGTTCCCGGCGTGATTCGGACGTGACGCCACAGTAGTGAGCCAACTGAGCGTACTGCTCTTCGGCCGAGTCCAAGTTGTAATGCAGGTTGATCGGAGTGCCGATTGCGACGGCTTCGCCATGAGGTACGTGCAGGACGGCTCCCAACGCTTGCGCGATCGCGTGAGTCATGACGACGCCGGCCGAGCCGAATGCAGCGCCGGCCAACATGGCGGCCAAAGACAGCGCTTCACGCGGCTCGGGATCGCCCGTATCTTCCACCGCCCGCGCCAGATTCTTGACGATCAACCGGACCGCTCGGGCCGCCAAAGCCGACGACAAAGGATTGGCCGCGCGGCTGATGTAGGCTTCCAACGCGTGTCCCAGCGCGTCGGCTCCGCAAGCGGCTGTCAGTCGCGGCGGGCTGCCCAGCGTTACATCCGGATCGATCAGTGCCACCCGTGGCCGAATCAGAGGGCTGGAGATGGAAGCCTTCAGGGGCACATCCGCGTCCGGACCGACTCCATGGTGCGTGAAGACGGCCACCGGCGTGACTTCCGATCCGGTGCCGGAGGTGGTCGGCACGGCGACAATCGGCAGCGCCTCTGGGACCGAACGATGCGCCTCGTTCGCTGTGGTGTAGTCCCAAGCCGTCCCGCCGCTGCGAGCCAACACGGCGATGCCCTTCGCCGCATCCAGAACGCTGCCCCCGCCCAGCCCGATGACCAGGTCGGCTTGGGCCTGCCGAGCGGTTTCCGCTCCCGTCGCTGCCAGCTCGGCGTCCGGGTCGGGCGGCACGTCGAACAGCTCGGTCACCGTGACGTCCGCGTCCCTGAGCGACTGCGCGGCGCGAGCGTAAAGCTGCTCCAGTCCGCTCTGGTCTCGATACCCGACCAGCAACGCCCGCCGGCCTATCTCTCGGACCACGGTTCCCAACTCGCCGAGCCGCCCTCGACCGAAGCGGACCTGCGTCGGCAGCTCAAATTCCCACCGGCCAAGCATGGCAGAATCATCCTTTTCTCAGTCTTGTCGCGATGCCCTTTTCAGCGTTCGAGCGAAAAACGCGGCAGCGCCCTCGAAGTTGAACTCGTGGTGGCCGGGCGGCGAGGTGAACTCGGGGGCCGGGCCGCCCACGCGCCGGTATATCGGCGTAATCTTCTCGACACAACGGCGAGCCTCGGCCGGACCGAAGCCGTCTTGAGCGGCGTTTGAAATGTGGATCGGCCGCGGAGCGACCAGCAGCGCCAGCTCGGGCAAATCGAACTCGGGCAGAAGTCCGGGAATCGCACCGCACGAGCAATGGCGATCTCGGTCGCGAATGAACGAGACGCGCATGCTGCCGAAGATGCCTTGCACGCTGGCTGCTGCCACTCGCTCGTCCAGAGCGGCGGCCGTCAGAGCTAGCAGGCCGCCGGTAGAAACACCGGTCACTCCGACTCGTTTCGGATCGACTTGATGGTCGACGAACACACGATCCAGCAGCATCAACTGATGCGCGAACAGCAACGAGTACCAGCCGTAGCCATCCAGACGCAGGATGCGATCGAGTTCCAAATGGGTATCTCGCTGCGGCTCCATGCCCACGTTTTCCATGGCGAAGACCAAATAGCCTTGTTCGGCCAGCCGAGCGGCACAGGCGTGCTGATAGCTATCCGGCTCTTCGAGAATTTGTCGCACTTTGCCGTGTCCCATGAAGCAGACGATCGTGGGCAGACGGTCGCAGCCGGAACGGGAGTGCGGCGTCGCTGGCGGGGCGGGTCGTTTCGGCTCGAGTCGGAAAAACCGGAACAGTCGCCGATCACCGACCAGCACGTGGTATTCCTGCTGCGTGAAGGGCCCACGGTCGACCGGCTCGCCGAAAGATTTGAACCTGGGTTTTCCGTCATAGCGGAAGACCAGCCGTTGCCGGAAGCGACGACGCTGCTCTTTCTGCCACTGTGCGAACTGGGTCGCATTCTTGAAGGAAGGCACATTCAGCGGTCGGTCGCGGGTGGCCCACTCTTCGTAGGAGAAGACGGACGCGAGATGTCGCGGGCCCGAAGTGCCCGGTTGGAAGCCGGGGATCGTCTTCGCTTCGTCCAGACCGACGATCGCCAGGCACAGCCACCAAGGAGCCAGCCCGCGCAGCTCTTGGCCGGGGCGGAACTCGCAGTAGTAGATGGATGCGTAGTGCGGCTTGCCGTTCCGGTCGGCGTTGCTCGTCCCGCGATAGGCGTCTTTCCGCCACAATCGCCAGCCGAAGTCCGTGGGAGGCCGTCCGTCGGGGAGCGACCACGCACCGGTGTCGTTGTACTCAAACGCCGCGAACACGACCGCCGACTTGCGAAATCGGAGGACTAGACTGTCGCCCTGGCCACCGTCGAAAATGATGCGGGCTCGCCCTTCGAGCTCCGGCGGTAGCTCCAGCATCTCGTAGTCGCGGTTGAGGAACGTCACGGCACCCGGACGGCTGAACCACACGCCCACGCGGGGGCCTTCCAGCGACTCGACCAGCTCGGCCAGTTGCGCCAAGCGTTTCCGGTTTCGTTCCAGCTCTTTGAGAACACTTCGGGCGGCAGCCACGTCGTCGACCAGCAGGAAGTCCGGGGCGTAGGCCAGCAGGGGCAAGAGGGACTGCGGCCGGCTGTCCGGGGCGTTTAGCTGCAACTGGACCTTCCGCCGCCGGACTCGCTCGACGAGCGACCGGTCGCTCAACCACTTCGGCCAGAGGCGAATGATGTCGACGCCGGCTTTGGCAAAAGCTTCGATCTGGTCGGGCGCGTTGAGGAAGCCTAGTTGACGCGCTTCGGGCAGCAGACGCCGGAACTGCTTGGCTTGCTCGACGCTGCGCACCCCGACGATCGTGCGCCGCACGTCGCCGAAACGTCGCACCTCAGCGGCGACCGCCTCGGCATAAGCCTTTCCCCGTTCTTTCAGATCGAGCAACACATCGATGTGGCCGCGACAGGCGGCCAGGGCTTCGCGCAAAAGCGGAATCCGCTCGCCCCGGTACTTTGGATCGAACTTGGCGCCGGCGTCGAGCCGT
>JAADHY010000323.1 GCA_013151585.1 Planctomycetota bacterium | reverse complement strand
GCAATCGTTCGCAGAGCAGTAGAACCCGTGTCGATCGGCGATCGCAACCCTGTCGCCGTGGCAAAAACAGCCCGCTTCCCTCGAACGTCTCGCATCGGCGTCCCCGAAAGCCGATGCTGGCGACACTGAGCACGGTGGTTCGTAGCCGATGCTGGCCGTGTCGGTCGCGAGGCTGCGCTACCTCTCGATGCCGGCAGCGATTACGTTCTACGTTCAAAGCTGCTGTTCTGAGTTGGAGGGCGGGACCGCTGAGCCGTCCGCCGTTTCCGCTTCGTCGGAGGATTCGGCCGTCGGTGGCTCGGATTCCAGCTCCATCAGGTTCGACGGGCAGATTTCCTGTTCCCCGCATTGCTGGCAAACGATTCGCACTAGGTCTGAACTGCTGAGTCGAATCTGCTGGTCCAGACATAGCTGGTACAGTTGCCGAAGATGAATGCAGACCATGGGCGTATCCCTTCGCGCTCGCGTTCTTGACTCGGCCAGATGCATTCTACCAACTGCGTCCCGGCGCGCCACTGCCGGTTTGACCAAGCAACGAGAAACATTGCTTGCCCCTCGCCGCTTCAGGCGCGGTCGTCGAGGGAGCGAGTCATCGTTGCCCGCCAGCGGGAAAGGGGCTGCGGATTCTCCATTTGAGCCGTATTTCAATCGTGCTATTTGTCGTGTTCCGCCGGGATCAGTTCAATCAGCCCGGCATCGATGTATTGGCCGCCGCGGGTCTGGTGACAATGGATTGCAATGACGTTGCGACCGGGTTTGAGCGTTTGGAGCGCTTCGGCGCTGATCTCCAAATCTTCGTACTCGATCGTGTAACCGCGAACCTTGGCCGCCCGGACGCCGTTCAAGAACACTTCGGCGTCCTCGTCGTGATGGATCCAAAGGCAAAGCCGGTCGCTGGGCGGCTTCTTCAGTTCGAAAGTGCGGCGAATCCAGATGTCACTGGTCGTCCATTCGGTCCGCACCACGGCGCCGGGCGTCCTTTTTCTGCCAAAACCGCCCGGTCCCTGCTGCCACGCACTGTCGTCGAAGTCCGGCTGCATCCAATCCCGGGGCGGTCTGTGGGTCGTGTACCGCCATCGCACGGCCTGCTGTTGTGCCGAAGGGACAACCGTCACGATTTTCGGCTCCGGCGGGAAGCGGCCACGGTTGGCCGCCGCCACCCGCTCGACGTCGGGTTTGATGACGGCTCGATCGTACGTGATCAGCCCGTTGCACTCGGTCTCCAGATCCGTCGTTTGCGTGTAGACGGCTGCGGACAGGCCGGGATCCTTTTTCAGTTCGTAGACTTTCCGCAGCAGCTTCACGTAACGCCGCGTCAAGGCTTCGCGGCTTGGCATTCCCCGATAGCCCCACGATTTCTGCGACCACGTGTGCCCCGGAATCGCCAGCCCCAACCCGCCGAACTCGCCCAACACCGCCGCCCGATGCGGCTCAGGCTGCGGGCTGGCGGGGCCAGGATAGCGGTGAATGTCGTTCACGTCACCGACTCCCTTGTCCGTCCAGCCGCTGGCCTGGTTGACCAGTCGGGTCGGGTCCAGTTCCTTCCCCCACTGGACCAGCCGCTCGGTGTCGTACTGACCCCAGCCCTCGTTGAAGACGATCCACATGACGATGCTGGGATGATTGATGTGTGTTTCGATGAGCCGTTTCAGTTCGAGCTCGAACTGTTTGCGGTCTTCGGGAGTCGGTGTTCGCCGAGCGGCCATGCTGGGCATGTCCTGCCAGACGAGCAGTCCGAGCCGATCGCACCAGTAATACCACCGCTGCATCTCGACCTTTACGTGCTTGCGGGCCATGTTCATGCCCAGCTTCTTGGTGAATTCGATGTCGAAGCGCAGAGCCTCGTCCGTCGGAGCCGTATACAGTCCGTCCGGCCAAAAGCCCTGGTCCAAGAAACCGATCTGAAAGACAAAACGGTTGTTGAGCAAGATGCGCGTGATGCCGCGCTCGTCAGGACCGATCGAAATCTTCCGCATACCGAAGTAGCTGCCGATCCGGTCCACGGTCTGGCCGTCTTGGGTCAACGTGATGCGCAGGTCGTAAAGGAACGGCGAATCGGGGGACCACGGTTTGAAGTTGGGTACGGAAACTCGCAGAGGCGGAGCCATCCGTTTGGATGCAGCGCCGCCTGCTGGCAGTTCAATTGCGAACGTATCGGACTGAATCACACGCTCGCCGTCCAAGACTTCGACCCGCAACTGGACCCGGCTTCCTGGAGCCGCCACGAGGGTTGGACGGAGCTCGACGGCCGATTCGTCAAACAGCGGGACGATCCGCAACGTTTCCAAATGAGTCTCGGCCACCGGCTCCAGCCACACCGTCTGCCAGATGCCCGAGCTGGGCGTGTACCAGATGCCGCGGGGCTTGCGAACCTGCTTGCCTTTGGCTTGGCCGTCCGCCGTCGGGTCCCAAACGGCAACCACCAGTTCCTGCGACCCGCTCGGTTTGAGCGCGTCGGTGATGTCGAACCAAAACGGGTCGTAGCCGCCTCGGTGCGAGCCGACCTGTTTCCCGTTGACCCACACGGTCGCTTCCCAATCAACCGCCCCGAAGTGCAGCAGGACCCGCTTTCCGCTCCAATCCTCGGGAACAACAAACGACCGTCGATACCACAGCCGGCTCTTCTCGTCCAAGCGCTTCATCACTCCGGAGAGGGCCGATTCGATCGGGAACGGCACCAGAATCTTTCCATCAAACTTCGAAGGCCGCTGGGCGTCTTTGGCGACAATGGCGTAGTCCCAAAGGCCGTTCAAGTTCCGCCATGCCTCGCGGACCATTTGCGGTCGCGGATATTCGGGATGGGCGGCTTCCGGCCGGACTTGGCTTGTCCACCGGGTCGACAGCGGACCCCGAGCCGGTTTCCATGGCTCGCCCGCGCCGGCACAGGCAGCCGAAAGCCCGACCAGGAGCGCAATGCCAGCGAACGATACACATTTCGCACCGCGGCTTTGCCGCCGCCAAAATCGGATCGGCAGTGGTTTCTTCGCCGAATAGTCTTGTGCTGGAAGTTGCGAAAAGCCTTCGATCATTTCGCTCTCACCTCTCGCCCGTGGTCTCCTCAACATTCGAGTCATCCCTATTGCCTCTCTGGTGGTTGTCATCGTGCGGAATGTTGAGAACAACATGTCCGGCCCGTTCCCGCTTCCCCATGGGGAGACTTTCAGAACCCGTTAAACCCCACAGGGACACGCACTCGACGTTGCCGTCCACGAGGTTATTTCAATCCCTTGTTGGAAAGGGCTGGAGGACCGTGCTCCGTCGTGGCCAGCCTTTGCCGCCGGAAAAGCGGAGGCAACCAAGTACCTTCTTATAGTATGTCCCTGGGGGTGGGGAGCGAGGTGGCTCGCAGCAGCGGGCCAGAGGACGGCCAACGATCCGCAGGCCCGCTGCTGC
>JAADHY010000618.1 GCA_013151585.1 Planctomycetota bacterium | reverse complement strand
CGTTCCCTAGCGCGGCCTGCCGGCCGCAACCCAAGTGGCACAGCGCTCCGCCTCGTGTGGTTGCCAGGCGGAACGCCGCACCACAACGATCCGCGCATGATGCGCCCATAATGACGCCCAAAGACACCAGTCAAGGGCTTTGCCTTTGGTATCCCTGTGGGTGCGCGGTTTGGAACGCGGTACTCCCGCACCGCTTGGGGTCCAATGCAGCGGACGACTGCCGCACTCCGAAAACTCCTCCGACGAAACTGCGAACGTTGTTCCCGTTTTTCGATTGACGGGTCCCTAAATGTCTTCTCGTACCAACGACCGACTTGGTCTCGCGAACACAATGCCAACACCGTCAGGCGTCGAGACACAAACCGGCGGAGAATCCGGACAACTCCGAGAGCATTCCGCTTGGCCCCAAGCTACGCTCCGAGATCCGGCAATCCCCCGTGAGCGAGCCTTTTTCCCAAGTCAACCTCTCTCGGGGCAAACCCACGTTGGGTATCCGATGGCTCGGTGGTCTAAAACAGAAACGAAAAGACAGCGATAGGACGACGTAAAAGGGGCCAGCCCCAGTCTTTCGAATTGCGGGCCGCGCACGGCGGGATGACCGAATCCTCGCTGCGGTCCCTCACTCTGAAACGGTTGGCGTCCAGCGGAACCTCCCCGGCGCCTCGGCAGACCACACAAACCGAAAATCAAGCTTCGCTCGCCCTATCGAACAAAAGCCCAAAACGAAGAAAGGCAACAAATGAGCTGTTCTTTTTTGTGCGGGTTATTTTCGCCAAATAAAGATGTGCCAACAAAAATGAGGGTTTTGAAATCGAGTTTTCTCATTGCTTTGTATCATGAGGCTGGCTTGCAGTCAAGCGCCGATTTGTCGATGCCAGCCATTGGCCGTTCCGCACGCGTGAAACACAGAAGGACCCATGATCGGGCAGGAAGCGAAGTGAGGCCTCAAATTTCTTCAGTCGACCGCCGGCTCAAATACTCGGACAGCGCGTCCCGCCAAGACCGCAATTTGAATCCTGTCACGGCTCTTAGCTTCTCGCAATCCAACACACTGTAAGCGGGTCGGCGAGCTTTGGCGCCGAATTCGTCCGAACGAACTGGGACGACTCGAGTCTCGAAACCCGCCAGCCGAAAGATTTCGGTTGCGAACTCGAACCACGTGACATCACCAGCGTTCGTGACGTGGTAAAGGCCGTAAGCGTCCGTCTGCATCAGTCGCACGATCGCGTGGGCTAGGTCGACCGTGGCCGTAGGAGTGCAGCGCTGGTCATCGACAACCCGCACCTCCGGCCGTTCGCGTCCCAATCGCAACATGGTCTCGACGAAGTTGCCCTTTCCACGGCCGGAGAGACCTGCCTTCCCATAAAGTCCGCACGTCCGAACCACGAAGTGGCGTTTGCAAAGACTCCGAACAAAATACTCGCCCGCCAGTTTGCTCACGCCATAGACGCTGACCGGGCCCGGCGCGTCCGACTCGCGGTAGGGCTTGGTTCGATCCCGATCGAGCCCGAAGACGTGGTCAGTGCTCACATGCACCAACGGCACGTCTCGGTCGGCGCAGACCGTCGCCAGGTTCCGTGCGCCTAACGCATTGACGGCGTACGCTCTCTCAGGCTCATCCTCGGCTCGATCGACCAAATTGTAAGCTGCCGTGTTGACGACGTATTCAGGAGCTGCCCGGTCCAGCGCTCGCCGGATACTGTCTGGCTCGGTCAGTTCCACGTCGTCGTGCGTGAGGGGAACCGCTTCGTCGCCCAGCTTATGACACAAGTCCGTGCCCAGTTGGCCCAAAGCACCGATCACGGCGACTCGCATCGTTCGTGTCCCTCCTTTGCCGGACGGTTCACATCAACCGGCTGGCGGGGCCGAGCCAGTCGGGGGTTCATCGGCGGACACCTCGTCCGAACTCTCGGACGCCGTCTGTTCGGACAAGTCGGCCACGAAGTGGATTTGCCAAGCAACTTCACGAAACCCGCAGGACTTATAAAGATGGCGTCCCACAGCGTTTTGCACCAAGGTCTCGATTTTTGCGTGTGTCAAGCCGTTCCGACGAAAGTGGTCCATCGCAAACTCGATCAGCTTCCGGCCGTAACCTTGCCCGCGAAACTCCGGCGCCAGCGCCAAGTTGGGGATGTGGCCGATGCCCGCCTCGTGGTCTTGCCAGGTCGTGATGAACCCCGCGATCTGGCCGTCGATTTCCAATACGAACACACCATTCGGATCTTTTGCCAAATCCCAGTCCAGATGGCGCGCTTTACGCCAACGCCAATCGTGTCCGTGGATAGGCCCGAAGAGAGCCTCCATGCCTTGGTCGATGCAGACTCCCTCGAACGCCTCAACCATCATTCGTTTTAGCGTGGGAATCTCCTCGGAACGCGACGGTCGAATCTTCATGGCAAACCCACTCGCAAGTGGCTATCCTTGGATTCATACAACTCTCGGATTCACACAACGGCTTCCGCGGCCGGCAGCCTGCAGCGGCAGCCTTGCCGGCGTCCAAAGCGTGCCCAGTATAATGATCTTGGGAACCTGTGTCGCCGGTGGCTGGCTCGCGCGGGGCATCCCCGGCGGCTCCCTTCATCGCAGTCTGAGCGGCGAGGAGCGCGAGTATGCAAGAGGATCGACCGCTGACGGTCGAACAGTTCCTGGCGGTCAAGCCGGACCTTCCGGAGGCCGGCCGGTGGCACGAACTGGTCGCCGGTCGCATTACGGACCTGCAGCCGCCGAGCGTACGGCACACGACCGTCGTCTTCAACTTCTCCAAGGCGTTGGGCCACTTCTTGGAAACGAACCCATGCGGTTATGCCTGCTACGAGCTCGGGCTGATCGTGGCGCGAAACCCTGACACGGTTCGCTTCCCCGCGCTCTGTTTTTTTACGTCTGGGGAACGGTTCGCCGAATGGGATGAGGAGGCCACGGACCGCGTTCCCGCTCTGATCTTCGACGTCATCTCCACGCCGAAACGGCGACAAGAAATGCCTCGTCGATTGGCTGAGTATTTTGCCTGGGGCGTGCAAGAAGTGTGGGTGGTGGAACCGGAAGCTGAGGTCGTGCGCGTCTACAGCTCGCCGCGTGCGTGCCGGGTGTGGGATTGCGATGCCATGCTCGACGGCAGCCGCACTTCGCCGACGGCCCCTTTGCGAGGCTTCACCATGCCTGTCAGCGAGCTGTTCCAGGAACCCGAGTGGTGGCGGCGGTGAGCTTTGACGGGGACTGGGGGCGAACGGACTGAGTTTCGAGACGTGCGTTTCCGGAGTTTTGCTGCGCCCAACCCCGATCGTTAGAGCCACAACTTTACGCGCTCCCGCAGCTCGGGCGGCAGACGCCGCTTGACGGATCGCCGAATTTGCTGCGAGTGATACCGCGTGCTGTGCGTCAAGACGATCAACTCGTTCTGGAACTTTCCCGCCCGCTCGATGATGTCGTCCAGATGCATGTGCCCGAACTTATGGATTTTTTCTTTCCGATGCTCGGGGCGGAAAAAAGTCAGCTCGGTCACGAGGACTTGCGCCTCGTAAAGCGGGGGGTAGTTATCGAACCCTTCGGGAGACGTGTCGCCCATGTAGCAAAAAAGGGGAAACCGCACTTCTTGGCTCACCTCCACGCCGGATAGCCGAATGTCGCGGATTTTTTCTTGGGGCAGACCGTGAAATTCCGGCTTCAATTTCTTGCGCCGATCCCACACGACATAACCGAGGGAGGGCACGGTGTGCTTTGTTGCAAAGGCCGTGACAACGTGTTCCCGCGATAGCGAAATTTCATCCCCCGGTTTCACCCCGACTAGTTCGCACACCATTCGCCCGCGGTCCAGGCGTTGCCACACTCGCAGCAACCGCCACACGTTCTCGACGATCTGTTCGGGTAGATAGATCGTGGGCGGTGGCATTTTCATCATCCGTCGGCGAGCGACATAGACGGGCAAAGCGGCCATGTGGTCGAGATGGGCGTGGGTGACGAAAAACGTATCTGTGCCCATGAACGACCAAGGGCTGCCGCCGAAATCGAACCCCAGCTTCAGTTCGCGGACGCGCCAGTAGGTTTGTACCGCCGCGCGCGAGTACCCCTCGATGGTCAGGCCTTTGTGTTGCAGTGTCCTTACCGGCAGGTTCTCGATCATCAACTTGGTCCGGTCTTTCGCAGGCCGACAGCGCGAGCGGCGACAGCGAGCGGACTGTCCCGCCGACGAAATCACGTCCGAGCGGCCGAACGCCCGTCGGCCGAACGCTTTGTCGGAGCATTCCGAAAAAACGGTCTCTCAACAGGAAAAGAGAACGGGCAGGCGGCCGCCGTCTGCC
>JAADHY010000405.1 GCA_013151585.1 Planctomycetota bacterium | reverse complement strand
ATTCCTCTGCCCGCCGTGCATTCCTTATCTCCTTTGTAAATTGCCCTGATCGCCCATTACGGCTCCCGCTCCTTCGTGCCGCGCCAGGATTCGTGTGACGCCCGACGGGTGGCTCGCCATGGACGAGTTGCGAGGAGCCCGACCGAGAAGGGATCGGCCACAAAACGTTCCGCGGTCAGCCCGGCGTCCGGACCGCGGCCGCTCGACGCCTTTCCGCGCACGCCCGTGACCAGTCAGGATGTCGTGTAACAGCCACAGCGTCAAGGGCCGCGAGGAGGCCGCAGCGACCGGACGGCCGAGACGATTACGATTTATCGAGGCGGCCAGCGTTTGCGTAGTTGGCGGAAGCTGATGCCCGCCGGCGGCGGAGAACCGGGAGGGCGCTGAGGGGCCATTTCGGTCAAGTCCGTCACCGCCGGCAATCCTGAGAAATCGAGCTCCGGCTGGCGATCGGACACCGCCCCACTCCGAGAAGCCCGCAAGTGCACCAGCGACTTGAACACGCCGTCTTCCGTGAAAGCGTCCGCCGGGAAACACGCGAGGATCGCTTGGACGATGGCCAGTTGATCCGAAGCGACGTCTGAAACCAGTCCGGCGGAAGAAGTCGGGAGCGACCCGCCTTTCGAAGTCACACCGGACGGCTGAGCGGCCTGAGGCGAATCCACCACTGGACCGCCTGGCCGATCATCGGCGAACGCCAATTGGACTCCTGCCAACACGAGCGTCCAGACCAGATGAGAGGGGCCGCGTCCGGCCAGATCGCGAGCGAAGTCGGCGGCCCGCTGCGTGTCGAAAGCAAATTCGCTCACCGGATATTGCCGCACGAGCGGTCCTAGGAGCACGTCGGTCCAGCGCTCGGCCCGACGCCGAATCCGATCCAATTCAATCAGCTCGTGCAAAGGCACGTCAGCGCCGTTGACCATCAGTTCCAAGCAGCAACGGCGTGCCTCCAAATGCCCCACCAACACGCTGCGAGCGATTGGTTCCGCATAACGGATCGCTTGTCGCCGGTCGCTGGCGACCAGAACGCTCGTCCAGACTCGAGTCAGAACTTCCGACACGAAAACTTCGGTAACGAGGCGACGCGTCTGATTCCAACAGAGATGCTTTGCAGAGGTCGGTGAGCTCGGACGCGGCTGCAGCCTTCGAATCCAGGAATGATTGCGATTTCGGGACGCGTGCCAGTACTGCTCCAAAGCGGCGGCGGGCAGCTCCCGAGGCGACTCGATGACGTGCGGACTATAGACGGAGACGAACGCAGCCAGCTTCAGCAAATCTCGAAGTTCCAGATTTGGGTTAGAATTCGTCACCGCACTTTGTCCTGCAAAGCCGAAAAGCTCTGTCCAGAGAAACCGCTGCCGCCCCGGGCGGTGCGTCGGCCCCGAAGCTCGGCCAACGCGCACTACTTGCCAGAAAACAGCAAATCAAATGCCGCTCGGCCACGCCAGCCCCGAAAGCACAGAAAGGCCGACTGACAGCGAATCATGCGCCCTGGTTCGACAGGACGCCTCTGATGCCCCACGTCGACATGTTGACAAAAAGCGACAGGTTCGACATGCAAGTGGCCGGCGATTTTCGGCGGTGGCGAAGTTCCTCACCACCCAACTTTCCAGTGTCGGCGCCCGTCCTGTCTCACACCCGGCTGGGCTGTTAGCGCCATCGAGCTCAACTTTTCCCGCTTGCCCCGCCTTTTCCCATTCGTTTTTTCGGATAACAATCCCTTCAGGACGACCGCTCCATTGCTGCTACTTCCTCAGGCGTCAATCGGCGGATTCGAATGTTTTTCAGGGCGGCCGTCGTCTGCCACGTGGCAATGCCGAAAGGCCGCGACAGTTCCACCTCGATCCGGACCGAGAGCTTCCGGTCCGTGATGTCGACGTCCACGATCTTTTCGTCGTCGATCCAGGCCTGGATGCGTTTCCCGGTAACGCGCAGTCGGATGTGATACCAGCGCCCGTTCTTGAAGTCCATGAAAGTGCTGGTCTCGTTTTCCGAAGCGTCCATCCCGTCGAGGCTTGACAGACCACACAACCCACCTCCCCATCCGCCGACGATCAGCGTGCATGGAGAATCTTTGACCGGGAACGTCAGCCCGCAGAAAAAATCGGTGCCGTCGACTCGCATGGCATCCAAGCTGACTTCATAGTCGATCTTGGGCAGCTTTTCCGGATGAGTCCACGTGATGCCGGTCAGGTCCGCCCCCATGCCCAAGATGAGCTGGCCGTCTTTCACCGTCACCTCGCCCTGGCCCCCGAAGTCGGTGATCTTCCAGCCCTTGAGCGTCTTGCCGTCAAAAAGCGAAATCCACTGCGTCTTTGCCTGCTTGGTCGTCTGGCACGCGTGCTTCTTGTCTGCCGATTGTTTGTGGCTTGCCTTCGAGCCTTCGTCGGCTACCAGGACGCCGGTGACCGACGGCAAAAGCAAAGCCAACACGAACGCGGCCCGACACGTTCTGCACATCATCGCTGGTCCCTCCGAAAAAAAGACGTCGTGGGAACTTCCCCGCCGAACGCCATTGTATCGCGGCCTGACGACGGCGTGTAGCAACCGCCACGTATTGCCTCATCCCAGACTCCCACGAAGGGCCTCCGTTGCCTCGAATGGCTGCACGCCGGCACGCAAAATTCCGGTGGACGGCCGCGGTCCTGAGCTCACCGGTGCGCCTGCTGGGAACGAATCCCAACTTTCCCGACGCTCAGGTCTCCCCGGCTCGACTTCGTCACAGGTCCAGGACATCTGTCGTTTTTGGGCTTCGCTCGGCAGGGCCGCCCCCGCCCACTTCCACTCAGGGCCAGCCACGTGTCCGAACAGATCGCAGCTTCCGCGGACACCCGTGTGAAGCGCTGGTCCCGCCTCAACGGGACCAGAGAACCGTAACGTGCTTCTATTACGGCACTTATGACAATAGCCCTTGGTCGCTTTCGACCGTCTTTGGTCTCCCTTTCCCTGGGGGCATGGGCAGAACCGTCGAAGACTCAGGCTTGGCACGGAACTCGCCGATCGGTCGATTGTGGCGTTTTTTGATCTTTTTCGCATATTCGGTTGTCAAAAATGTGAATACCCGCTAGGATTGGCGATGGAGCTGGCGGACGGACCGCTGGCCAACGGCGGGTTTTGCCGCGGAGACGGAGGTAACGAACCGAATGAAAGCGGTATTGGACCGAACGAATGATCGTCAGTTGTTGCAGCAACTTCACCGGCTGGGCTCGGCGACGGTCTCGCAACTGTGCGCCGAGCTGGGCGTCACGGCCACGGCGGTCCGGCAGCGGTTGTTGCGGCTGCAGAGTGCTGAATTGGTGACGCGGGAGGCAGTGCGCTCCGGGCGAGGTCGGCCGCGCTACGTCTATCGACTTACCGACGCCGGCTTGCGCTCCCTGGGGGACAACTACAGCGATCTGG
>JAADHY010000750.1 GCA_013151585.1 Planctomycetota bacterium | reverse complement strand
TTGTTTAGGCCAGCTACCGCCCCGACGTTCCTACCCCCTTCCACCGCATTGACGCCCAAATTCAGGTTCCTCACCTCCCCGTCGTTGATCCTGCTGAACAAGCCAATATTCTGCTTCCCCAACTGACGGATGGTTAGATTGGTAAGAGTATGCCCCTGACCATCAAATGTGCCTCGGAACTCGGGCAGAGGCTGCCAGTCAACACCATCGAGATCGAGGTCTCTGTCTAGGACATAGTAACCGTCCGGCCTTGCTTCGATGCCATCAATGACTTGGCCGGAACCAATTTTCCGGAGCTCCGAGATTGTGTTGATACGAATTGTCCCATATTCCTGGACTTCCCGCGTGATCGAAAACCCTGCGCTAGTCGCCGCGATGCCTGAATCCAGCGCTGTGATTCGAATCGTATAGCCATCTCCTAAAGGAAGAGCATCTCCATCGGGGACTCGCCATCGTACGCTTTCGCGCGTCGCATCCACTCGATCCGCGATCACTTGCCGGACAGCGCCGTTCCGCAAAAGCTCGATCCGCGCGTCGCCGCCCAGCTGTTCAGCGCTCCAGCGGATTTCGACCCGTCCTCCCCGAGGGAATTCCTCGCCGCCGACCGGATTCTCGATCGCCAGAGTCCCCTGTCTCGGTTCCTTCTTAAAGGTGACAACAACCCACCCGTCGTCCGTGACATCGCTAATAGTAAAACGGCTTCCCCCGATTTGAGCGGGGTTATCATACGTGTTGTAGAACCATCGGTCGACAACGTAGCCGCTATCCGGAGTGGCCACAAACGTCTGACTGCCCGACGCCGACACTTCGATCATTCCTTGCGGCGAAATGATCCCGTTTCCACCCGTCGACGCAGTGACTGAATACACGCTCTCCGCTACGATGATTCTCTGCGGTGCGTAAAGGTATCGAACATTCTCCCCGTCATCGATCTTCGCAAAGATATAGTACTGCGACGGCTTCAAAGGCTCTGTCGGCACAGACAAGAACGTCTTCGCGGCGCCTTGAGCCCGTGAGAGCTGGTCGTACACTAAGAGAGTTTCGTTCCCATTTAGTGGGTTTCGATCTCCGTCCGCGAAAAACGTGACGACGGGTTCGCTGTCATAGTCATGCCACGCCACGAGCAGCTCAACATGATCGCCCGCGCGTATCGTCGCGCTGTCATTTAGAACCTGCAACTCGAGTAAAGACGGCCACTTGTCCTCCGAGCGCGTCCGGTCGCGTAGACTGCGCCGTGCGGCGGTGCCGCCTAAAATTGGGTGGAGACCGGTCGTGGCGTGTGCAGCGTGCCGGCTACCGCCAACAACGCGACTAAAGTAGTACCCCGTGGAGCCCCTCGGGCCCATCGCGTCGGAATACCATCCGAGATCATCGGGCGAGAAACCGTCTATCTTTCCGTCCGAAAAAGGATCGTTCGTGTCTATTGTCCCGTGGTACCAAAGATGGACGTCCGAATGTTCTCCGGAGAGGTCTCGAAACAAGTCGTAGCCACCCTTCTCCAAAGTGTCTTCGTTTAATCGAAGATTCATTGCTCCGCCGACTGGTTCCCCCGTAAAGTCGATCATCTCCGGCTTAGACACAGAGATGTCAACGAGCTGGCCGAGTGGAATGACGCGGTCAATCAGCGCGTTCGCGACCCAGGTAAGCGCCTGCAGCGCCCCCTGCTCAATGGTATCTGTGCTATCCCTCCGCCAATAGTTGTCGGCGAATACCACGGTTTCTGGCACCTCTGCCACCGGCGCATCCTGAAAATCAGGCTTCCACGTCCATTCGAATATCGGGATTCCTCCCAGCGGGGTTGGCACTTCAAACTTGAATGTGACCCCCGGTTCGAGTGCGCCGTCGACTGGATGGGGATCGAGGGAGGTGAGCTGGTCGGTCCAAATACCCAACTTGCCTAGTTCTTCCGCGAGCGCCGAGTTAAGCGACGCCCCTCTGCTGTGTCCGATGAGATGGAGCGGATGTTGCAGCAAGGAGGTCGAATTCACTAGATACTCAGCTACAACGGCAGCAACATCGCCGGTCGGAGTGTGGTCGCCGGGGAAGCCGACGCCCCCGTCCAGGTCAGACCAGTCAAGTTTCACTACAGCGAAGTCCCAGTCTGTCTTCCCACTTTCGAGCCGAAAATCGGACACCCCGATCGAGCCGGCGTTGTCATCCACAACTAGCGAGTACTCCGCGACGCTCTCAAAGCCATTGGTCTTGGCTGATTCGGCGATTGCGTCAGCCATCGCGTCTACCCACCCGTCGGGCCCGGAGTTCCAGCCATGAGTTATCAAGGTCACCATGCTGAGTAAGGCGCGGTCTTCCAGAAGTTCGACGGCCGCAGCGTAGGCCTTTCGGGTTTGTCGGCCGGTGTAGTTGGCGCGGCGGTGGCGGCGGGTCCAGCGGGAACCAAAACGGGTCCGACGAGTTCGCTTCAAACCGGTCAGCCAGTTGGTCAGCAGCATGACAAAGGCTCCTCAGGAAGACGGTTGAAGGTCGGGGGTTGAGGGTTGAGGACGGCGGACAGCGGAGAGCGGAGAGCCAAGGGCCGAGAGCGTCGGGAAGACTCGCGCAGAGACGCGGTGGCGCAGAGGCAGACAACGAACGGCTGGTGGGGAAACCTTCCGCGATGCGACGGCTCGGCACGCACTGTTCCTGCCGCAGCATTTCGTGTGTCCTCGCGTCTGCGGTCCGAAACCTCGGCTTGCCTTTCCCGCAGTTCCGCCATACGATTCGATACCTACTAAAGACAACGTTCTCTCTGGGCGCACACAATCAGCGCCCGGGGAGACATCCGGCCGGTGAGACAACTTGCTTGGCGGCGAGGCTCACCGGCCGCTCTTTTGCTCGCTAACACTTTCCTTCTACGTATCCAGCGTGGCCGCCCCGCGGCCCCACCTCTCTCTTCGGGGCCGCTCGCCCGCCCAGCAGGCAAGTGCCCGACTTCGAATCTCACGACGCAGGGTGCCCGTGGCTCACGCTCCGGCCGGAACTGGTCCGTCTAGACAAAGTGCGAACGCCATTCTCGCTTTTCTAAAGTGCGGCAGTGCTCTGCCGCTTCCGATCCAAAACGGTGCAAGAGCACCGCACTCCAAACCGCGCACCCGCGGGAAAACCAAGCGCAAAGCCCTTGGCGAGACTGCTACTTTGATTGCGGCGATTGCCATCCTGTGAACGCAAAGCGGTAGCCCGCGGCCTAGTGCCGATGGACCCGCCTGGGGGCACCGGAAGCAGGCGCCCATCGCTCCCGTTGGTTGCTTTGATTGCGGCACTACGCCGCGTTGGGGGTTCAATTACCTAAGCCGGGTTCGGTTCGGGCTTGGTGCAATGATTTTGGAAAAATTTTTCAGGAAGTTTCGAATTTCGCTCAAGTGGAGCGGATATGACCCAGCGCAGCGGAGCGAGGAGCGACGGCAGA
>JAADHY010000401.1 GCA_013151585.1 Planctomycetota bacterium | reverse complement strand
CGGGTTCCTCGACGCTTGGCACGCTCACAACTACTACCCGGACTTCATGTGGCGGAATGAAGCCAAGTGCGCAGTCCGCGGTAATGTCGTTCGGGTGATCGGCCGCGGCGGTGTCGCCATCAAAAGGACTCAATACTCGCAAGACCTCCTAACTGCGCAGGCTCTGACCTACATCGAGCAGCATCGGGATGATCCTTTCTTTTTGCTTTTGGCCTTCCCGATCCCGCATGCGAACAACGAAGCGGGCCGACAAGGGTTGGAGGTGCCGAATGACATGCCGTACAACGACCGCGATTGGCCGCAGCCGCAGAAGAACTATGCGGCGATGATCACTCGGCTGGATTACAGTGTGGGACGAGTGGCGGAGTTGCTGGCGCGGCTGGAAATCGCGGACCGGACGCTGCTGCTCTTCACCAGTGATAATGGCCCGCACCGCGATGGCGGCGCGGACCCAGCTTTTTTCAACAGCACAAGCTCGCTCCGCGGACACAAAGGGTTGCTCTACGAAGGCGGCATCCGCGTCCCGCTGATCGCGTGGTGGCCGGGAACGATCAAGCCGGGCCTCGTCACCTCACATGTTTCGGCTTTCTGGGATTTTCTCCCGACGGTGGCGGAACTGGCCGGTGTGAATCCCCCGCAGGGACTGGACGGGATCTCCTACCTGCCCACCTTGCGCGACGACTCCAAACACCAGGGCCAACACAAGTTTTTGTACTGGGAGCTCCACGGGAAAGCCACGCAGCAGGCGGTCCGGTTCGGGGATTGGAAGGCGATCCGGAAAGCGGGACATCCGACAGAGCTGTATGACCTGAAAAGCGATCCGGCCGAAAGTCGCGATGTGGCCCCTTCGCATCCAGACTTGGTCCAGCAGGCCGAGGCGATCATGAAATCGGCCCACGCCCCCTCGCCCATCTTTCCGCTCAAGTAGCCCTCCCCCAGAGCCGCCTCGAAAAAGCGTCGGAGCATTCAGGCAAACTTGGGACAAGGGCGCAGCAGGTTGTTCCGTTGTTCCGGTGGTTCCGGTCTTTGGCCAGTTGCTTTCAGGCCGAACAAGTATTTCGGGGGAGCGGCGGGAGACGGGTCGGTCGACCGGGCATTCGACGAACCCATCGAAGTTTCGCAAAATTTGCGGATCGTAACGGTTTTACTGGTTTTTGGTCCTCGATACGGTCGATAGTTACAGCGGGATGGCCGCGAGGCCTGGGCGCGCGACGGTGTGCGCCGATGGGAGAACCGAATGGGGGGATCTCCGAGAGACAGAGCCGGTTTGTCAGAATCGCCTTGACACTAAGTTCCGTTTCTGACTACACTTGGAACGCGTACGTTCGCTCACAGGAGGAGCGGACCGTGTCCGACGGCAACTCTGGCAGGAGATCCCAGTCGTGACAAAGACGAAAAAAGAGATCGTGAAGGCGATCTCCGATCAGACTGGCCTGACCCAGCTCAAAACGAAGGAGATCGTTCAAATGGTGTTCGATGCGATTGTGGACGCGCTGGTCGAACACAAACGCATAGAACTCCGAAACTTCGGCGTTTTCGAGGTGAAAAAACGTGCGGCTCGAAAGGCGCGGAACCCCCGAACGGGAGAACGCGTGGACGTCGCCGAGAAGTACGTCGTCACCTTTAAGCCTGGCAAGCGGATGGAAGAACGCGTGCGAACGCTGGAAGAGGCGGAGCTGTCGGCTCCGACTGAGCCCGTCGCCGCCGCATCGCCGCCGCCGGCCGAGCTGACACCGGCTGCGGCGGAGCCCTCCGTCCCGGCGAGCGAGTCTCCCGTAGTAGCCGGTTCCGAGCCGGAAACGGCCCCTCCGCAATCGACACCGAGTTTAGACAACCCGACGTACGCCGCTGGAACCTCTGAGGGCTGACGTCAGCCCTCGGGTCAAACCGTCACGACGGAAACTCCTGCGCGACTCCCCTCCTTCCTCTCTCCCCAAATTCTTGCCGGCGAGCTTTCTGAAATCCATGGGAGGCCCGCGGCAAGCCACTCGTGAACCAACCCCAATTGACGGACGATCGAGACGTTGTCGATCGGTCCGCCGGGTCGAACGACCGGCCCCGACGGCCGCCCAGTGTGCCGCCCGACTTGATGGGCCGCGGCCGATCTGCCTTTCGAAGGCGGCAGACCGACCGGCCGGCGTCCTCGTCGTCAGCTCGCACCGAAAACCCAAAAAACAACTGGCCCCATTCGACGGCTCGTCCGCTTTACCCGGCGGACGGACTGGTGCATTCGACACATCGCGATATTGCGTTTTGGACTGTCGTCGTCCAAGGAGGAAACCCATGCGCAAATTGGTTTTGGTCGCCGTGTTGGTGGCATCGGCCTGGCAAACCGGCTGCATCATGCCCATCTATTCCTCGTCCCCCGATCGTCGTGCAAGACAGTTGATCTTCGTCTCTGAAAGCCTTCGGCACATTCCAGAAATCTGGGAGCGAATCTGGGGCCTGGACATGCCGGATGTGGCCACGCCGTACCGGACGCACGGCGGCGTGATCTAGCACAAACAGCCTTTGAGGCGATTTCGCCTTCCTTGAGCTGGTCGAGCCCCTTGCCGGCACAGCCGCCGCTTCGGCGGTTGGCATGCGGTCGGCCACGTGCGGTCGGAACACTTCGGCATACCAGTGACATGGCTCGCCAGCCGTTTCCCCTTCCCCTCATTCCGGCAGAAGCTGGCGCGGAATCGGTTCTGCTCGAGTGGCTCGGGCCGGCGGAATGCCCCCAAGGAACTGCTGATCAGGAGCAGAACATCGCGAGGGAACTGCGGACGGCGGATGAGGCCGAAGCTACTGGCGGAGCGACACGGCTTCTCGGTCGACTGACTGGCGCCGGCATTCATCACGAGTTCCAGCACTGTTGTCGCCTCAACGCGTCGCTGCTACGATGGCGGACGTGGTTGATTTGAGCGTCCAATTGAACCGGATCCGCTTGCCGAACCCGATCTTGGTGGCATCGGGGACGTTTGGCTATGCGCGGGAAATGTCCTGCTTCGACGACCTGGGCCGCTTGGGAGGCATCATCCCCAAAACGGTCACTCAAAAACCTCGGAAAGGCAATCCGCCTCCGCGCACCGTCGAGACCAGTTCCGGGTTGCTGAACTCCATCGGATTGGACAACGACGGACTGGACGCGTTTCTGGAAAAGCACTTGCCCTATCTGCTTTCTTTGGGGCCGCCCATCATTGTGAACATCGCCGGCCACGACATTGACGAGTTTGTGGCCATGGCGGCCCGCTTGGACCGTTTCCCGGAAATCGCCGCCCTGGAACTGAACATTTCGTGCCCCAACGTGAGCGGCGGGATCGATTTTGCCACGGACCCGAAACTCACTCGGCGAGTGGTTTCGGAGGTTCTTGCAGCGACGAAGCACCCCGTCATCGCCAAGTTGACTCCAAACGTCACGGACAT
>JAADHY010000207.1 GCA_013151585.1 Planctomycetota bacterium | reverse complement strand
CGGACGAAGGCTATCATTCCGGTTCACATCCAGGGCTGCCCGGCCGACATGGACCCGATCCTCGAGATCGCTCGGAAGCACAATCTCCATGTCATCGAAGACGCCTGTCAAGCTCACGGCGCCGTCTACAAAGGCCGCATGTGCGGCACGTTGGGCATTGCCGGAGCTTTCAGTCTGAATAACCTGAAGAACCTCTGCGGCGGCGAAGGCGGGCTGTTCGTCACCGATAATGAGGACGTGTTGAAGAAGGCCGATCTGGTCCGCTATTTCGGTGACGAATGCGATGAAGTCACGCTGCGTCAGAAGTACAACGCCTCGATCATGGGCTACATGTACCGCAACCAGGAACTGCCGGCGGCTTTGGCTCGAGGACAACTGAAACATCTGAACGAGCTCAACGGCACACGCATCCGCAACGCCGAGTATTTGAATGAAGAGCTCGGCAAGATCCCGGGCGTCATCCCACCCGTTTGCCCGCCGGATTGCAAGCACGTCTATTGGTTCTATGCGGTGCGATTCGATCCGCAGGCGGCTGGTGTGGACGCCGACCCGCGACGCTTCCGCATCGCTGTGGAAAAGGCTCTGTTCAAAGAGGGTGTCCTGGTGGGGCAGTGGCAGGTCATGCCCGTTCCCGCTCAGGATGTGTTCCAAAGCATGATCGGAATCGGCAAGCGGTATCCGTGGGCGATCAACGAAGCCAAAGGAATCACGTACAAGTACGATCCCAACGACTACCCGGTCGCGCAGATGCTGTGCGACACTTACACCAACGTCCATTCGATTCATCCGCCAAACGGACTGGAGCTGAATCGGCGGGTGGTCGAAGCCTTCCAAAAGGTATTCGACAACCTGGATCGCGTGATGGATCACGTCGATGATGACATCAAACCGGGCTTTGACGGCCGGCTGTATGGGGTCGGATAAAAGCAGGCAGAGGGAGAGTCCGTCAGTCCGCGGCAGACGGGAAGGTCGGCCGCGGACTGTTTTCAGAAAAGGAGCGAGCGATGCCGGATAACGCCGTCACGACAATCAAGAGCCGAGGGCTTTTCGGGAAAAAGTACCTTGATATCCGCGAGGAAACCCGTCAGATCCCGCCACCCAGCGAGGACTATGTGATTGTCAAGGTTCGAGCATGCGGTGTGTGCGGCACAGACATCAACTTCGTGCGGGATTGGGACGATGACCCGATGCCGCTCGGCCACGAAATTTCGGCGGAGGTGATTGAGGTCGGAAAAAACGTGCGCACGGTCCAGCCGGGCGACAGCGTGATTGTTGAAGACTGCACCATGTGCGGCGTGTGCGAGGACTGCAAGAGCGGTCAGCCGCAGTTTTGCCGCAACATGTTCGACCTGGAAAACCAGCCGGGCATGGGCGAGTATCTCTCGGTGCGATTCAACTGCTTGGACAAGTACGAGGGGCTGGACCACGTATCGGCGTGTCTGACCGAGCCGTTGGCGGTCTCGCTGACTTCGGTCCTGAACGCCGAGATCCCGCTCGGCGGGAGCGTTGTGATTCTGGGGCCCGGGCCTTTGGGGCTGATGTCGGCTCGCGTGGCGCGGCTCCGAGGCGCCGGTTACGTGGCCATCGCGGGACTGCCAGCGGACAACGCGCGCGAGCGAGCTCGGTTGGAGCTGGCGGGACGCTTCGGCTGCGATGACGTTATCGAGATTGGAAAGCAAGACCTCGAAGAGGTCATCAAGAAAAAGTTCCCGAACGGGGTCGATCGGGTCATCGTGTCTTCGCCTCCGGAGAGCCTCACCGACGCGCTGAAGATCATCAAGTTTGGCGGCATCATCACCTTTTACGGGCTCCATTTCGGCGGTAAAAGCCAAGTGACGGTGGACGTCAACGACCTGGTTTTCCGCAAAATCACGTTGGTTCCGACATTCGCGGAGCCGGCGATCAACTTTCCGGTGGCGAACCGCATGCTCCGAGACGGTTTGGTCGACGCCGACGCTTTGATTACTCACACTTTCGGGTTCGACCAAGCGAGGGACATCATGCAGGCCATCATTGACGGCAGCCAACCGATCGTCAAAGCCGTGATGCTGCCGCATGGGGAATAGGAGCAGGTATGACGGCGCACCGCGAAATGCGGTCTTCGCGGCGCCTGTGGGGCTTTCGAATTGCAGCCGTGTTGGTCGGGCTGAGCACTTTTGGTCTGCTCGAACTGCTTTGCTGGGCTTTCGACTGGGGGCGCTCCGACGAGCAGCCGGACCCTTTCGTGGGGTTCCGCCAAATCCGGCCGCTTTTTGTGCTGGACCGGGAAGGTGAGTCCGGACCACCGGGCCAACGTTACCACATTCCGAAAGGTCGGCGGCTGTTCTTCGCGCCCGATTCGTTTCTGGCACGCAAGCCGGAAAACGGCTTCCGCATCTTTTGTCTGGGCGGCTCGACGGTTCAGGGCCGACCGTTTTCGAAAGAAACGTCTTTCCCGACCTGGCTGCGGCTGGCTCTGGAAGCGGCCGAACCGGATCGCGACTGGGAAGTCGTCAATTGCGGCGGCGTGTCCTACGCCAGTTACCGGTTGGTACCGATCCTGAAAGAGTGTCTTCAATACCAGCCGGATCTTTTTATCGTGTGTGCCGGTCACAATGAGTTCCTGGAGGATCGATCATACAGTGATGTCAAAGGAAAACCGCAAATCGTTGTGCGATCGCACCGACTGCTTTCGCACTGCCGGTCCTATTGGGTCTATCGCTCGATTCTGCTGAAGCTGGCCGGAGAGTCCGAGCCGGAAGGATCGAGGCATCGGACGGTATTGCCCGCAGAGGTCGACGCGAGGCTCGACCATCGTGGCGGCCTGGAAAGCTACCATCGCGACGACCAGTGGCGAGCGGCCGTCGTGGCTCACTTCGAGGTCAATCTTCGGCGCATGGTCTCGCTAGCCTGTTCGGCGGGAACACCGCTGATCTTTGTGCTGCCGCCTTCGAACCTGTCGGACTGCCCGCCGTTCAAGTCCGAGCACCGAAGGGGATTCACGGAGCGACAGCGCTCCGAGTGGGAGCGACTGATCGAGCAAGCTCGCCGACGGTACCGAACCGACGTGGCGGCAGCCGCACGTTTGCTTCGCCAGGCGCTGACCTTGGACAACCGCTACGCCTTGACTTGGTACGAGTTCGGCCAGTGTCTGGAAACGCTTCGGCAGTACGACCAGGCCCGTCAGGCCTTTCTTCGAGCTCGGGACGAAGATGTGTGTCCGCTTCGGATGATCAGCGAGCTGGATCGAGCGATGCGCCGCGTGGCGGCTGAGACGAAGAGACCGATCCTGGATGCCCATCGGCTTTTGGAAGGGCAATGTCCGCATCGCATTCTGGGCGACTACTTGCTGGTAGACCACGTGCATCCGTCGTTCCGGGGGCACCAGATCATCGCCAACGCTTTGGCCGACGTCATGGCCGAACGGGGC
>JAADHY010000526.1 GCA_013151585.1 Planctomycetota bacterium | reverse complement strand
GATGACGCGCAGTCCGTGCCGAGCGGCCAGCTCCGCACCGGCTTGGACGGTTTCCAACGGCGTCTCCAATTGCATCAGCAAAACGCCCGCCTTGCCTGCTTGGACAAAGGCTTCTTCGGCACTCTGTACGTCCTCGGGGCCCAGCCGAGCGTTGGCTCCCGAGGCCACGCCGATGCTGTTCTCCCCATCCCGCGCGACGAAGATCAGTGCGACACCGGACGGCGCCACCGGGTCGCGCGCAACGTGCTGCACGTCGATGCCGTCAGCCTTGAACCCGGCGATGGCCTGATCGCCGAAAACGTCACGCCCCACGCGAGCGACAAAGGTCACCGCCGCTCCCGCCCGTGCCGCGGCAACAGCTTGATTTGCCCCCTTGCCACCTGCCGCCATCGTGAATTCGCCGCCCAGAATCGTCTCCCCCGGTCGAGGAATCCGCTCCAATTGCAGAATCATGTCGGTGTTGGAACTGCCGACGACGATCACCTTTGGCTGTCCCATGGTGCTGCTCCTTGGTGCTGCTGTCTTACCCGTTCGAATCCATCGGCCGCCTTGCGTCTAAAGCTTCGAAGCGATCAGGATGCCTAGTCCCAAAAGATAGAAGAAGAACATAGCACCCAGAAGTCTATTCGTGCCTTCTGGGGCGTCCTTGAACTCTTTCCAGATAAAGACGCCCCAAATCGCGGCGACCATCGTCGCCCCTTGGCCCAGCCCGTATGCCAGCGCCGGACCGGCCGCGTCCGAAGCGATGATGCTGAAAGCCATTCCTGTGTTCCAGATCACTCCGCCCAGAATGCCGATCCAATGCAGACGCAAATTGCCTTTCCGGAAATAATCACCCGGTGAGACCGGTGGACCGGCGAAAGGTTTGAGCATAACGATCGTGTTCCAAACGAAGTTCGATGCAAACAGCCCCACCGAGAACAGCACTACGGCCGTGTACGGCGTCAACTTTCCGGCTTCAGGCGAAGCGAAGTTCTTGGCCATGGCCGCCACTACAAAGCGATAGAAAAACCCCATCAGCACGCCGGCCACCACGGACAAAACAATTCCTTGGATCGGTGTCTTCGCGGATGCCGTGGTCAGCCGCTTGTAGGCCACGGCGTCTACGACGATGGCGACCACGATGGACGCCACGCCCAGCCCCAGCAGCAGCGGATTGCCGGCCGGCTTTTCCAAATATGTCGTGATAACGCCCAGCACAAGGGCCAACCCCACCCCGATCGGAAAGGCGACGGCCATGCCGGCGATATCCAACGCCGCCACCAGTAGAATGTTCGCCAGGTTGAAAATGACCCCGCCCAGAAACGCCGACCAAAGGGCCTCCGAGCCGGCCTGTCCCAAATCCGCCAGAAAGCTGCGCCCGGCTGAGCCGAAGCTACCCATCGTGAAAGCCAACAACAACGATAGCAGCACGACCCCGATCGCGTAATCCCAGTAAAAAAGCTGAAACGGCCACTCGCGGCTGGCCAGTTTCTGGGTATTGGCCCACGATCCCCAGCACAGCATCGTGACGACGCACATCAACACAGCGATCGGATAGGATTCAACCACAACCATTCCAGACGCCCTTCCTTCGCAAAAACCTGCAGAAAACACAAAGCGCTGCCATCTGCCTCGCGCGAACCAGGACGTATCAAACCACCGCCCGAGTTTTTTCGCAAGCCACGAGCCGCTTCCCTTGTCACGAGCTTGCCCCCGGTCGGTCGCTTGGCCCAAACCCGCGCTTCGGTCATACTGAAGCAGGACGGCGCGGAAGCTGCTTTGCAAAGTCGCCTCGAACCGTCTTCCAGCAGCGGCTTCGGCTGTCGTCGGCGCAGAAACGGGGACGCCATCGGGTCGGGTCTGGCGGCGCGCGGCTAGCGAGAGAGAAGCCGATTTGACAGGCGATATGCCGCGAGCCAAGCAACCGGCACGGAGACAAAAAGCGGCTCCCACTCATTTGGCTCGGCCGAGCACGGCTTTCGCCGTTTTTGCGACGGGTAGTAATCTG
Organism: Planctomycetota bacterium; assembly: GCA_013151585.1. GTDB lineage: Bacteria > Planctomycetota > Planctomycetia > Planctomycetales > Planctomycetaceae > JAADHY01. The sequence continues at coordinate 1,421 of JAADHY010000526.1, read as the reverse complement.
ACGCGCTCAAACAACAGGAGGTATCGCCATGAGATTCGGCTTTGCGGCGTCGTTTTTGCTGTCAGGTCTGTTCTGTGTGCTGACTGTCTGCCAAGCCCGGGCCGACCGGCCGCCGAACATCGTCTACATCCTGGCGGACGACCTTGGCTATGCGGAGCTCGGCTGTTACGGCCAAGAGAAGATCAAAACGCCCCACCTCGACCGTCTGGCACGGGAAGGCATGCGGTTCACACAGCACTATTGCGGGAACGCCGTCTGCGCCCCGTCTCGCTGCTGCCTGATGACCGGCAAACACCCCGGGCACGCATACGTTCGCAGCAACCGGCGAGCCAAGTTGCCGGAAGACGTAATCGCTCGCTATGGGATGAAGTTCATGGGCCAGGAACCGATTCCCGATGAAGAGGTGACAATCGCGGAGATACTCAAACAGAAAGGTTATGCCACGGCGGCGATCGGCAAGTGGGGACTGGGACACTTTGGCACCACGGGCGACCCCAACCGCCAGGGTTTCGACCTGTTTTTTGGCTACAACTGTCAGGCGCACGCTCACAGCTACTACCCAGCCTATTTGTGGCGAAATGGGAAAAAGGTTCCGTTGAAAAACGATCCGCCCATTCCCGGCCACGCGAAACTGCCGCCCGATGCCGATGCGAATGATCCGGCCAGCTACGCCCCCTTCAAGGGAACCGACTACTCGCCGGATCACATGATCGAAGAGGCGCTGCGTTTCATCCGCCAAAACAAAGACCGACCGTTCTTTCTCTATTTTCCGTCGACGATCCCCCACTTGGCCCTGCACATTCCGGACGAAGAGCTGAAGCCCTACCTGGGCCGGTGGCCGGAGACGCCTTTCACGGGCCGCGAGGACGGCTACGGCTACACACCGCACCGCACGCCTCGGGCGGCCTACGCCGCCATGATCACCCGGCTCGACAAAGATGTGGGACGCATTCTGGCGTTACTGAAGGAGTTGGGGCTGGAAGGGAACACTGTGGTCATGTTTTCGTCCGATAACGGGACCACGCATTTGAGCCGAGAGGTGGATTACGAGTTCTTCCGCAGTGTGGGCCCGTTGCGCGGGCTGAAAGGCAGTCTGTACGAAGGCGGCATTCGCGTACCGATGATCGCCCGCTGGCCCGGGCAAGATTCCTGCTGGTACCACCACAGACCACCTGTCGGCCTTCTGGGACGTGCTGCCGACGATCGCCGAATTGACCGGCACAAGACCGCCCGAAGACATCGACGGCATCAGCTTCCTGCCGACTTTGCTCGGCCGACCGCAAGACCAAAAGAAGCACGAATTCCTTTACTGGGAATTTCCCAGCTACGGGGGCCAACAAGCCGTTCGAATGGGACGGTGGAAAGCGGTGCGACAGAACATGCTCCGGCGCAACAACCCCGATCCGTTGCGGATCGAGCTG
>JAADHY010000293.1 GCA_013151585.1 Planctomycetota bacterium | reverse complement strand
CAAGTGCCGAATCGTTGTGCCGGACAGTGCTTTCAGAAACGGATCCCCAACCTCAGTTCCCGACACGTCAAGAACGAGCAGTTTTGGCAGCTTCGCGATCAGAGGACCGCTCTTATCAGTGATTCGCGTCTCAGCGAGATTCAGCCCAACTAGCGATCGGCACTCGCATATCACCGCAACCGCCCGGTCGGAGATTGGGTTCCGCTCCAAAACCAGCGTATCCAACGACCGACTGGAGCAAGCTCGCTCGAACGCAGCATCCGTGATTCCGCAATCGCTCATATTGATTTCACACACACTGTCACAAGTCCAAAAGAACCTGAACACAGCGTCTCCATGCGCCATCCCCGACACGCTCACCGACGTGGGGTGAGAAACGCCAATCAGGAATCGAATGCGCTGAGGCACCCGTCGCCAACTCGCGGAATACGAATCTCGCATGAAACCGCGATGGGACTCGATCTGGTTGTATACCCTCAGCCGACTGTAGCTCGCCGTTACGAGCAACGCCAACGCGGTGCACGCAGCAGTGATAAAAAGAGTAGTAGTCGCGTTACGGCGAGCCAATGACATGGTCCGCGACCTCGTTAGGGGCACACAGCACTCATATTAGACCAGCACTCACGTATGCACTCATCGATATGAGACGGCTGCACAGCATTTGAACCCATGAGCGTGTAGCTGGGACAGTTGCAGCGGGTCCAGCGTTCGACGTTCCATTTAACGTGACGGTACCGGCACCAGCAGTCCTCGAGAATGCAATCGCTGAATCGATAGCGCACCCGCACGTCGCCGCCTACGTACGAGTTTCCGCTCGTCATAACGCGAATGTATGCATCGAGGACCTGACCGAGCGGCAACGGAAAACCGATTGAGCCGGGGCTCGTTCCTGTTAGCACGCCTAAAACCACGTCAGCACATGACTGCAGGTCGCCGGCGCTGCAGAGCCCTGCGCCGATCAGGGCTGCGACCACGGCTTGCATTCTACCAATAGCGGACGCGAACGACTGAGCGATGCGTACACGCCGTGGATCAATACCCTGCCTAAGGTATGCGAAGTCAATCAGCTCGAGATCACATCCCGTCGGAACGCACTCGTCGAGACATAAGGCACTCGAAAAGATCATGCCGGCAGGATCTAGCTCAGTGGATGACACGCTGTACGCATAGGGTAAGCAGCTCGAAACGCCGGGAAGAGGATCTCGCGACACGAAGCGTCCGAGACACGAGCTATGGCATCGAGCGCGGTAGTAATACTGGGCGGATTCGATCTCCCATCGGCGGCCGGTGAAGGTGTAGCTGTTGCCAACGGTCGAACGCTGAGTCGGCAATGGGTTCCCCGAGGCGTCGAGGAGGGTGACTTGACCGTACGGCGTGTAAGCGTAGCGTTCGATGACGGCACCGCTGGAGTCGGTCAGGGCGGTGACGTTGCAAAAGCGGTTCTGATGGTAGTAGTGGGTTGAGGGTTCAGAGTTGAAGGTTGAGAGTAACACCAACGGTTCGTCGATGTAGGTGCCGTAGGCGTAGTTGCGCTCCGGGTCGGTTGCGGCGGCGCCGGTGGGCGGTTGGCCCAGTGCCCCGGAGCCTTCGTATTCGGCCAGGACTTGGCCGGCGTACGGGCTGTACGGAATCGGGTGCGTGAGGGACACAAAGACGGTGCGCGTGCTGATGCCGGCCGAGGAGTCGTTCACCACCTTGGCGACTCGTCTTCCGAGGGCGTCATACTCATACGTGTGAGTCCCCTCGATGCCCTGGCCGGCCCCGGCCGCACTGGCCGGAACGGTCGCTGATTGGAGCATGTTGTCGAAGTCCCAGGCGTACTGCTTGCCAAAGTGGTCCTGCGTGAGATTGCCTTTCGGATCGTAAGTCAGTCCCGTGCCGTCGATGCCGATCAGTTCGTGAGTGGGCCCATGCGCGCGGTTCTGCGTGGTGCCGTTCTCCACGAACTGCTGCCAGTCGCCGACTAAGGTCAGCGTCCACGATTGAGCGTCGCCGTTTTGACGTTGCCAGTTGATCGGCCTCTCTCCAGTTGGAGACGATTCTCTCGCGCAGTACATGTGATGAGACACGTCCGCTTCTCAATAACACAACTGAAATCGTAATAACGTCCTATTCTCCGGGCCAGATTTTCTCCCGCCACCAAATATTGAAAAAGCCGTGACTGAGCACGCGCACCACCCTTCCATTGTGGAACAACACCATAACCGGTGATGCCGCGACTTCCGGAGCGACGGCTTTGGGGCGTTTTGGGCCGTACAGGCACACCGTGTGCGAATCGTTGAGCTCTTCCCGGTATCGCGGAGGACCAAAGACTCGCTCCACGTCTTGCTCTGACATCCCGATCGAAATCTTCATGGGATCGAATTGCTTTCGATCCTTTTCGTTCAATTCGTACTCTCGCTTGAGGTCCTCGGGGGCAACGTCCACAAACAGAAAGGCCGGCCAAACCGGGTTGGAACGTTTGCCACTGACCACGTGCCTGTAGTTCTCTTGAGCTTGCACCACTCGGCGGCGCAGAATCTCTTTTGAAGAAGCGATGGCATCCCCCCAAAACGCTTGCACGCGCAGCATTTCCCGTATCATCCAGTCGTCATCGAATGCGCGACGCTCGGGAGGCAGCGGGGCCGGCCTCCCCCCACGCGCCGCTCGAAAATGGGCGGTCACATCGCGGCCGTCGATCAAGGCGAAAAGGCGGCCTGCGCGGAACAACAAGTAAAAGACGTATTTGTAGTCGGAATCTGGTGTCACTTCGTAAGACTTCAGAAGCCACTTCTCCCCTTGCTCGTCCAAGTAAAGGAACTCATGTTGACCGGAGGTGCCCAGAAGAACATTGACTTCCTCGTTTGTCATCCCGGCCGCGACTTGTAGGAACCGGTCAAGAGGAACCACTGGACGATAACGGTCGAAGTCCTCAACGACGACAAGTTGCCCAGTCCCGCAGCCAGCCAGCAACGCAACGCCGATCCACCAGTAACACATGCCCGCAAAACCGGCACTGCGGCAATTACGCCGTATGCTAAAGTACATATGCAGATACACCCTCATGTTTCGCCCTATGGCCATGACGTCTCCCGCCCCGTTACGAGTTTAGTTGCAGCACGCCGCGTCAGCATCTTGCCGCGTGGGAAAATCGCCGCCAGGACCAATATCGATGTATCGTCCCTGCCGAGGACAGAAAAAGTTGGGCCGGTTGAGGTCATCCCTGCGAGCTCCTGTCATGCACTGTCGGATGCATCGCACCACCTGCAAGTTGCACTCGTCGCAGTCGTTGTACAAAGGACAGCAAAAGTCCGGCAGCTTCGATCGGCAGTAGGCGACCGCGATCGTCCGGGCCCACGATCTGGCACTACATTCCTCTCGGAAAAAACACTCGTCGTGCTCCGCGCAGCATTCGAGAACACAGCCAGTCTCNNCATTAGGCACATAGTCGCACCCCGGACAGTCCTGCCCGTCCGGATCAGAGTAATTTAACGGCCCCGAGCGGACGTATTGGTAGAGATTCGCGCCATCCCTGTAACCGAGCGGATCCCTCGTCACAAACCGACCTGCGCCGCCGGAGTACTTCCTAGCGCGGTAGTAATACTGGCGTGATCCAGAATCTACTTTGCGGCCGGCGAAGGTGTAGCCGTTGCCCACGGTGGAACGCTGAGTCGGGAGGAGGTTCGCCGACGCGTCGAGAAAGGGGAGTTCCCCGTAGGGCGTGTACGCGTAGCGTTCGACCACGGTGGCGGAGTCGGTCAGGGCGGTGACGTTGTAGAGGCGGCTTTGATGGTAATAGAAAGCGGAGAGCCCAGAGCCGAGAGCGGAGAGCAGAAGAAGCGGTTGGTCGATGTAGGTGCCGTAGGCGTATTTGCGCTCCGGGTCGCTGCCGGCGCTGCCGGAATGGTACTCGGCAAGCACCTGGCCCGCGTACGGGCTGAAGGGGATCGGCTGAGTCAGACATACGAAGGCGGTGCAGGTGCTGGTGCCGGCCGAGGAGTCGTTCACCACCTTGGCGACTCGTCTTCCGAGGGCATCGTACACAAACGACGCAACCAACGACTCCGGGCCGGCGCCGTCCGGGTCGTAGTCGACTTGCTGCAACAGAATCCGAGCGGTGTAACTGCGCGTCACGATCGAACCATCCGGGCAGACAGGTTGTATCGAAGTTATTCACATCGGATTCAACCCCAGAGACACTGAGGACACAGAGAAAAAGACTTCCGTGGTAACTGCGTGACTTGGGAGTTTCACAAAGC
>JAADHY010000297.1 GCA_013151585.1 Planctomycetota bacterium | reverse complement strand
TCCGATCAGCACAGCCGCCGGAGCGATCCCACACCGCTGTTGGATCCCTTCTCGCACAGCTTTGACCAGCGGATCCGGAACAACCAGCGCATCGACGCCGACCAAAGCCACCTGCGTCTTCCCATCGTCGAACACGGCCGCCCGGACTTTACACGGGTCGTGTAGTTTCCGATGAAAGACTTTCCCGTAGCCCCCCGGCCGCTCCATGCCAATCTTCGGCGTAATGTCTCGCTCAGCGAAACCGACCCGAAAGCTCGGCCGCGTTTTCCCGGCGACGGTGCGTTCGGCAGCGGAAGCGAGGCCCACCGCACCGGCCAGGGCGAACAGCGCCGCGATTCCACAGACTCGAGTTCCCATTGCTTACCTCCTTCGCCAGTGGCTGTCACTTCCGCGCGGAACCCGATCTTCCGCCCACAACCAGGTCGCCCGACTATTTTCCGCGTTTCTGGAACACCGACCCGACGTGTCAGCTAATCGGGGCAGCGAACGGCGACGGTCTCGTTGAGACGTCGGGTTAGTGGCCCCTTTCAGTTTGTCTCGAGATGTCTCAGAATTACGAACCCAAATTCAGACGCTTCGACGTTCCACATCGACAATTCCTCGTCCATCCGAAAGCGAGCAGGGTGCAGGGCCTATCCGATGCGACGGCACGCGGGATCGTTCAACGCATCGGACAGGGCATCCAGGAACCGGTCGACGTTTTCCGGTCGAGCAGTGTGCCCCATCAGGCCAACTCGCCAGATGCGACCTGCGAGCGGTCCGAGACCGGCGCCAATCTCGATGCCAGATTCCGCCAGGAGCTTCCGTCGCACGGCCGTTTCGTCCACGCCATCCGGGACCAGAACGGCGTTCAGCATCGGCAGACGAGCGCCCGGCTCGACCAGCATCTCCAAATCGAACTCTTCCAAACCTTCAACCAAGCGGCGATGGGCGGTCCCGTGACGAGCGTAAACGTTTTCCAGCCCCTCCGCCAAAATCAGCCCCAAGGCTTGATGAAGCGCGTAAAGCATGTTGACCGGCGCCGTGTGGTGGTACGCTCGCTGGGCGCCTTCCCAATAGTTGACAATCAACGTGAGGTCCAAGTACCAGTTGGGGACCTTGGTCGCGCGAGCCTGGAGTTTCTGGACGGCCCGTTCGGAGAAACTGATCGGAGCCAGTCCCGGTGGGCAGGAAAGACACTTCTGGGTTCCGCTGTAAAGGGCGTCGGCCCCCCAAGCGTCCATCTGCACCGGCATCCCGCCCAGGCTCGTCACGGTGTCCACCAGATACAACGCCCCGGTCGGCCGGATCACCTCGCCAATCTCCGCCACCGGATTGCAGACGCCTGTCGAGGTCTCCGCATGCACGACCGCGACGATCCGGTATTCCTTCTTCTGGAGCTGTTCTCTGACAGCCTCCACTTGGACCGGCGTTCCCCACTGGAACTCGAGCGTGTCCACTTCCGCCCGTAAACGTTTCGCCACGTCGGTCATGCGCTGGCCGAACACTCCGTTGACCAGCACAAGAACAGTGTCACCAGGCTCGATCAAGTTAACAAAACACGTTTCCATCCCGGCCGAGCCCGTACCGCTGACGGGGATCGTCAAGCGGTTCCCGGTGCCCATCAGCTCGCGCAACTGGTCTTTGATCGCGTCCATGATGTCGATGAACGCCGGATCGAGGTGGCCAATGGTCGGCCGAGCCAACGCCTCATAGACAAGCGGCGGCACACACGACGGACCGGGCCCCATCAACAGGACTTCCCGTAATCGTTTCAGTCGCGGCATCAAGCTGTCGGAGCTGGCATCGGTCACGGTTCGTCTCCTTTCAAACTCGGTGCCTGAAGAAAGGCAGCGAAGAGATCGGTCCCAATCACGGAAACTCCTGCCCCGGGGCATGAACCGAACAAAGACTGTCTTAACATGGAGGAATGCCTGTCGCAACAGAGCGAATGAACTCGGGCCGTTCGACCTAACTTGGCGGCCAGGCCATCGCTTCCGCCACCTGACAGGATTCCGCTCGGACGCGAAACACGAGTGTCGCCCGAACGGTTCCTCGGCTCATGCTGATGGCTCGGTTCCAGGAAGCCGATCAAATACGCCAGCAACACGCCGGCGACGATCGCACCTGACAGCGGCAAGCGGTCGTGGGCGTGGAATTCCAGTTCGGGCAGCAAGTCACTCATCGCAATGCACAAGAATACGCCCGCGGCGAAAGCCAATCCGCATCCTAGCAGGGTCCCTTGTGCCGGCCCCGAAATGCGAACGCCCGCGACGAACAGCAGTGCTCCAATCGGACACATCAGGCAGTAGGCCAGATTGACAGCCTGTGCGGCCCGAGGTGACCGACCGCTCAGTTCCATCAGCGAGACGATCGAAAGGGCATCCAGGGGTTTGTGCAGAAGAATCGCCACGAACGTGCCCAGCCCGAGCATGCTGAGCGGCAGAGCGCGGTGCGCGTCCGCTTGAACACTCGCAGCCAAAGCCGCACCATCGACCAGCGTGTGCACTCCCAGCCCGAAGGCGACGCCGATCCAACTCGCTTCGGACAAAGCAGCGATCTTGCGTTCCCCGGGACGGACCGGCCAACCGCCATGCGAAACGGTGACGTTTTCCTTTTCAGAGTCATGGGGACGCCCCGGATGCGTCCCGACCTCGGTGAGGGATGTTTCGTCCGAATGCGGCGGTTCCCAGTGAGACGGCCGAACGACCTCTGGCTCGTGATGATGAAAGTGAAACGTGCGTAACAAGAAAAATGTCGCCATCGTGCCGAGCACAGTCCACAAGACCGCCCGATCCAGCGATCCCAACATCACGGCCGCGTGCGGCAGCAGGTGCAAAAGACCGATCCCGAGCATCAATCCGCCGACAAAGCTGATCATCAACTGCATGTGCGTGTGAGTCAGCGCGATCCACCGGGGCAGACATCCGCCCAAAAAAGACGCCAGAATGATCAGCCCGCACTGCGCGACCAGCAGCCATAGCACGGCTGCGGAACGACCGGCTTGGCCGAGGCGATCGGGCTCGGCCGAGTCCTTGGACGTCGCTCGAACGGTCTCTGTGAATGATTTTGACCCCGGGGCTGCTGCGGTCGACGTCTCTGCGGCAGCCGAGAGAGCCGTCCGATTCGGCCGGACCCGTTGCTCAGCCCCGCGGGACTGATCGGAGAAAAAGGCGAAACCGAGCACAAACACCGCGACACCGACGAGTAAACGAATTCCACCGGCACGGAGAATCTGCGACGCGGCAGTCGCGGTCGCATTGACCGATCCGGCCATCGCGAAAACGAGGCTTCTGCCGAGCCTCGTTGTACTCTCCACGTGCCACTTTCGTTGCGGATCCGCAGAGGTGTCGCTTGTCCGCCGGCGCCCCGGTCTCGCAGTGAAAGCCCAAGTGGAACACGTCCCCGTGCGGCCTTCGCGGAATGGCAAGG